>JBDSHU010000154.1:0-7868 GCA_039918335.1 Methylotenera sp.
CGGTTTTTTCTCATGCTACGAAGCCTTTATTTCGATTGTTGATTCTATGCTCAATCAGCATGCTAAATGGCTCAAGGTAAGCAAGCAGATTCCTTGGCGCGAACCGATTGCATCGCTGAATTACCTGCTGACTTCACATGTTTGGCGGCAAGATCACAATGGCTTTTCGCATCAGGATCCGGGTTTTATAGACCATGTTGCGAATAAAAAAGCTGACATCGTGCGAATTTATTTACCGCCAGATGCTAACTGTTTACTATCAGTCGCCGATCATTGTTTACGAAGTCGTCACTATATCAATGTGATTATCGCGGGCAAGCAACCTGAGTGGCAGTGGCTGGATATTGACTCGGCAGTGCGGCATTGTGCTGCGGGTGTTGGAATTTGGCATTGGGCAAGTAATGATAGAAGCAAAGATATTGGGAATGATGTGGGGAATCCTGATGTGGTAATGGCTTGTGCAGGTGATGTGCCCACTTTGGAAACGCTCGCCGCTGTAACGCTTTTGCGCGAATATGTGCCAGACATTCGCATCCGTGTGATTAACGTAATGGATTTAATGGTATTGCAGCCTCAATCTGCGCATCCACATGGTTTAGAAGATCATGAATTTGATGAATTATTTACCGAAGACAAACCCGTTATCTTTGCTTTTCACGGCTATCCCGCGATGATTCACAAGCTGACTTACCGACGGCATAACCATGAAAATATCCATGTGTGCGGCTACAAAGAGGAAGGGACTACCACCACCCCATTTGATATGGTGGTATTGAATAATCTAGACCGCTATCAGTTGGCGCTGGATGCTATCAAGCGTATTCCAAGGTTTAGTGATAAGGTGGAGCAAGAAACGGCACGCTACTGGACAACCATGCAACGCCACAAGTTATACATCAGTGAGCATGGCGAAGATATGCCAGAAGTCCTGAATTGGTGCTGGAATAAGGACCAAAAACGATGAGCGCAACGATTGTTTTAGCACTCAATTGTGGATCCTCTTCTCTGAAGTTTGGTCTGTATCGACTTGACCCTTCATTAACTAAGCCTTTTGAAAACCAGTCTTCTGAAACCCCGTTTCCTGAAACACAGTTTCTTAATCATAAGCCTTCTCAAGTTACAGTATTGCTTTCAGGCGAGGTTGAGTCTATTGGGGAGGGCGCTGGAAAATTCTTCGCTAAAGACTCAAGAAGTCGAGAGATAAGTTCTGAGAATATAGTGGGTCAAAATTCGAGCAGTCATCAATTCATTGCTGAAACTACATACTTTCCCAGCCATAAGGAAGCAACCCTTCATATCGTCCGGTTGCTCGCTGAATCTAATTTACCGACGCCGAATGCAATAGGGCATCGAGTGGTACATGGCGGACCAGGACTACGGCAGCATTGTTTAATCAACGATGCAGTGCTACAACAGCTTGAAGCGGCTCGTCCATTTGCGCCGTTACATAATCAATCCGCGCTTTCCGTCATTAAAATAACAAAGTCGCTATTTCAGAATTTGCCGCAGATGGCATGTTTCGACACTACTTTTCATGCTGAAATGCCAGAGATTGCAAGCACTCTGCCAATTTCTAAAGTTTTGCAATCAGAAGGTATTCAGCGCTACGGATTTCATGGGCTTTCGTGTGAATCAATTGTATCCAAGATTGGTGTTGAACTGCAGAATCGCTTCCCTAAGCGGCTTGTTATCGCTCATCTTGGTAATGGCGCTAGTGTTACTGCTGTAAAAGAAGGTAAATCAATCGATACAAGTATGGGTTTGACGCCCACTGGCGGCGCCATGATGGGTACGCGTAGTGGTGATCTTGATCCTGGCGTTTTGATTTACCTGATGCGTGAAAAGCGGTTCGATGCGGCTATGCTTGAAAGTCTGGTTGATCACCAATCGGGACTGTTAGGTATTTCACGTATCAGTAGCGACATGCGATACCTGCATGAGGCTGAAAAAACTAATCCAAACGCTAGCCTTGCGATTAGCATGTTCTGTTACTCTGTGCAAAAACAGATAGCCGCAATGATCTCGGTACTTAATGGTCTCGACATGCTCATTTTTACTGGTGGTATTGGAGAAAACGATCATGAGGTTCGCGCTGAAATTTGTAGGAATTTTGCGTGGTTTGGTATCAGCCTGGATGAGACTAAAAATCGGTCAATGGGTCATGCCAGCAACTTAAGTAACGACAGTTCTATCCACGATTATGTCTCGCGTTGTGCGGTACGCGTGATAGCTTCAAATGAAGACGAGCAAATTGCACGCCATACTTTGACATTGCTTAAAGAGACTGTATTCAGTTAATTTAAGCACTTTTTTTAAGTATTTTTAATCGTTTTTTTCATTGTTCTTTTGAAAAGCCAATCACGCCCACAAACCCTCTTACCAAACCATAGGCTACCCACGACACTAACCGTTTAATGAGATGTCCGTTGGCCCATTCTTGCGGCGATACTTGATACGTGCCTTCTTGAATAGACAGCATAATGTCTGCCCGTAATGCGGTGGCAAATGTTTTGTCTCGCACCACCACATTGGCCTCACGTGCCAGCAATAAGCTAAAGGGATCAATATTTGATGAACCTATCGTTGCCCAATGACTATCAATCACAGCCACTTTGCTATGCATAAAACCTTTACGATATTCATAGATTTCGACGCCGTGACTTAAAAATACGCTGTAAAAAGCATGTGTCGCAAACATTAAAAAATATTCCATACGGCCTTGCAATAACAGCTTGACAGTAACACCTCGTTTAGCCGCCTCTAGCAAGGCTTTACGAAACTTTCTGCCAGGTACAAAATAGGCATTAGCGATAATGACTTCGGTATGTGCATGTCCTATTGCTGTTAGGTAGGCCTTTTCAATATCGTGCCTATGCAATATGTTATCTCGCATGATAAACGCTGCTTTTAAACCTTTTACTGCATGCGTATCTGAAGTATTTGCAATGTTATTAGCATCTATTGTAGCTTTTAAAATAATAGGTGGCGAATGGATAGGTTGAGAGCGAATAGATTCCAAATGTACTAATGCGATACGTCGCCAAAGCTTATGCACGCTTGCTAACATGGCGGGTAGTAAATGACCTTCTACACGTACAGCATAATCGATACGTGGCGGCATGTGGGCAGCCACATTATAGTCATCAATAATATTAATGCCGCCAACGAAACCGATTTCGCCATCTACCACTACCACTTTACGATGCAAGCGCCTTAATCGATTTTTTTTCAATGTCCACGGGGATATTTTAGGTCTATAAAACATCACCTGTACACCAGCCGACTCTAATTCTTTTACATAAGTTTTCGGTAAGTTCTTACAACCAAAACCATCCAGTAATAGATTCACCATCACGCCACGTTGTGCAGCACGTTTGAGTGCATTACCGATACGAACACCTATTTTATCGGCTTCGTAAATATAAGTTTGTAGATAAATCTCGTTCACTGCATTTGCGATGGCAGCTTCTAGCGCTGGAAAATATTCAGCGCCATTACGTAATAACTGTATTTGATTGCCGCCAAGAAAGTGCGTCATAATTTTGTTAAAGTTGCAGTCAAAATAGCGTGATCTGAGAGTTTAATAAACTTTGGCCCTGAATGTACTTCAACATGTTTTACGTGAAAACCGCGCGCATAAATACGATCTAATCTTAACATCGGTAACAAGGCAGGAAAGCTGCGGGCGGGTTTTCCTGTGTGGTGTTCAAACACTTCATGCAAATGTAAACGTGTTGCAAATTGTTTACCTGCCCCCATGGTCCAATCATTAAAATCTCCCGCGATAATCAATGCTGCGTCTGCAGGCACATTTTTCTCAATATAAGCGGCTACGGTTAATAATTGCTGATGCCGCCAGTGTGCAAATAAACCTAAGTGCAGACAAATCGCATGCAAGGGTTCATTCCAATGTGGAATATTGATTTCACAATGCAACATTCCACGGTTTTCTGTAGCATGTGCTGAGATATCTTGATTGTGCGTAGCGATAATGGGGAATTTTGAAAGCAAAGCATTACCATGATTACCTGCTGGATAAATAGCATTCTGACCATAAGCAAAATCCGGCCATACTTTATCGGCTAAATATTCCGCCTGACCTGCGATAGGCCATTTTGCAAATCGTTTGCTTTGATGGGAATGCGCATCTTGCACTTCTTGTAAAAATACTACATCTGCATGTAATTTTTGGAGCAAGTCACGCTGATGATGCAAGGCAAATCGGGCGTTGAAATGCGTTAATCCCTTATGGATATTAAATGTGGCGATGCGAAAATCACTATGCATATTACTTTCAACCGATGACATTTTTAGAATTAAGAAGCATTAACACTATCATGGGTAGAGAAGTGTTGAATCGAATATTATTTTAGTTTATTTGTTCTTCATTACGCGCAATTCGCAAAATTTCTTTTGCAATATCTTCTGGTGATAATACAAAATCGATACAACCACTTTCAATTGCACTCTCTGGCATCGCTGGTTGATTAGCTGTACTGAGTTTTTGTGCAATTGTAATTCCACCCACTTCTTTAATTTCACATAATGCTTCAGAGCCGTCGCCATCATAACCAGAGACAATCACTGCAATCAGTTTGCCATCCCAGCAATTCGCCAGTGAACGTAGGAAAACCGTAATCACATTAGGCCAGCCTCTCGGTTTAGAAATCGGCTTTAAATCGAACTCACCATTTACTACATGTAAATCGCGATTTTCGGGGATGATAAATACATGGTTAGGTTTGATCAACAAACTATCGGTGATGAGTTCTACTGGCATATTGGTATGGCTGGGTAGAATTTCATGCAGATGGGTCCGCATGCTTCTCATATGATTAACGATAACAATTGCCACGCCCATGTCGTTCGGAAGATTGTCCAATAGTCTGATATAGGCATCTAGCCCGCCAGCTGAACCACCAACACATACGATAGGAAAATTTTTCACTGGATTAATCATTTTGGATCGACATTTTTACAATAGCCCACGTCATATCTCCCTAAATGGTAATAAAGACTAGTTCAACTTCATCATCTAGCTGTCGATATAAATTATAGAGGTAAGTCCAAAATTTTTCTGTGCGCTTGCGCACATTTGGAAATGCTTAAATCATTGATGATTGAATCAATGATTGGGGTTGAGTTAAGTGGTTTTGACTTTCTCCGCACTGCTGGAGTAAATGCCAACGTAATTTGTGACATCGCCTAAATCGTTTTTAACCGCGGTGACATACAGCCATTCAGAATAAATTTCACCATTTTTTCGTTTATTCCAAATCTCACCTTCCCAACAACCTTTGAGATTGATGCTTTCCCACATGGCGTTGTAAAAATCATTTGGATGGTGACCCGATTTAAGGAGGCTGGGTTTCTGACCTGCAATTTCTTTTGCAGTGTAACCAGTATCTTTAATGAAGGCTTTGTTAACCCGCAGAATCGCAGCTTTAGCATCAGTCACCATCATCGGTTCTTTAGATTCAAAGACAATGGCCGCGATACGCAAGTCTGCTTCTGCCTGTTTAAGTTTAGTGATGTCAGTCATTGCGATACGCAATAACGGGGGAGAGTCTTCAATTCTCAATCGAAGGCAGTCTAGATGAGCATAAAAAATAGAGTCGTCATTGTGTAGCATCTCCACATCTAACGATTTCCTCTCATTTTCATCATGTTCCATGATGTTAAGAAAAAAGTGATGCCAACGGTCTTGCTCGTGAGGTGCAATACTACTTGGGAAACGATGATTGATGATCTTGGTGCGATTGGCTCCCAGCATGGAACACCCAGTAAGATTAATTTCGCTAATCATGGCTCCACGAGTGACTGTGATATAGCCAATAGGTGAAAATTCATAAAGATGCCAATAACGATCCCGTGCTTCTTCCATAGAAAGATGCGCTTGGCGCAACTCTTCATTCTGCATTTCCAACTCGACCTTATGTACCATAAGCTCATGCAGCAATATCTCGTGAGGCTGGGCTTTAAGTTCATCTGGAGATAAACTGGAAAGCATGGACTCGGCTTCTTCCCTGAGTGTTTTTCTTCTTTCTCCACCATTCCATATTGTTTTCGTCATACATTCACCTTACTTGATACAACATTGACTTCTTCCATGGCTAATAAAATCAACGATGGTTCGCCTACTTTGCCAGCAATACGGCGTGCATTCAACATAATTTTACGATGTCCGATAATTGGAAAGTTATGTTCAACCAAATAGTCTTCAAAAGTTTGGTCGCGAGGCAATATAGTTTCCAGTAATTCACGCAATGCGGGGATATTCCACTGACGATTGCCTAAGTCATATATTTTCCGGCCAGCGGTATCTGCGGCTGTTACATGAAAATACTGACAGAAAGCACGATTGGCAGACACAATTTGCAAGTTAGCATCTAGCACCAGTAATGGTTCACGCATTGTATCGACGATGCTTTCTGACAGTTCTAAGGCATGTTGCACGGCAGCCTCTGCTTTTACGCGCTGACTGATATCGGTAAAGGTAAGTACTACGCCCTCAATGACATTATCTAACGTACGATAAGGCTGAATACGTAGCAGATAACAAGTGCCATTATTGGTGAGCACCTCGCGTTCAAACGAGACTAATGTTTCGAGTACGTTCTGTGCTTGGTTGAGTAAATCTTCTTCCACTTTAATCTCAGATTTAGGGTCAGATTTGGGGTCAAGTTTAAGATCAGACTTAATGTCCGCTAACGGGCGACCTAAATCAGATTGCACTAAGCGGTAAACTTTAGTCGCATCGCGCGTGAATCTGCGAATCTTCATGTGTTGGTCGAGGAATACAGTACCAATATTGATGCTGTCATGCAGATTCTTCATATCGTTTTGCATGCCTGCCAGTTGTTCAATCTTGGACTGCAACTCGGCATTTACCGTAATGAGTTCCTCGTTCACTGATTGCAATTCTTCTTTAGAAGTTTCTAGTTCTTCATTGGTCGATTGCAATTCCTCATTGGTGGACTTTAGCTCTTCATTAAACGCTTGTTGCTCCATAATGGTAGCCTGCAAACTTTCTTTGGTAAAAACTAATTCACGTTCCAACGCTTCTGTGCGATCCTTTTCCGAAGTTTTGGTTTCTTTTTTCTGCTTTGGTTTAATCGCAGGCGTTGCGATGTCCTGAAAACTAATGAGTAACAAATTTGGATTGTCTTTTCCAGCCTCTGCGCCACTCTCCGGTTCTGGCAATGATCGAACACTCAACCCCACTGTGGTAAAACCATCATTTGTTTTTACCTGCATTTCTCGGTTAATAGTAGGCACCCCTTGGCTAGTCACCAAGTGAATGGCAGTACGAAGTTCATGCTCCAAACCCGTTCGTGCCATTTCAATTACGTTCAGGCTGGCTTCACCAGGTGCTGGGCGTAGATATTTGCCAGTTTCACCATGCACATAAAGTATGTCACCTTTAAGGCTAGTAATCACTGATGCTGGTGCAAAATATTGAACCAGCAATCTACGTGTCATTTCGCTAAAGTTAGGTTCTTTAAAATTGGTATCTTTATTTTTTATCATAATTTCCTCTGATACTCTGCCGCGGCTTCCTTTGAGCCAAGCCAGTGGCGTTGTCATCACGGTGCGCGTAGATGAAGCGGTATGGATAGCCGCGTAAAATTTCCATTTACGGTGTATGGGGGTAAAAAGTTCTGTGTAGTTACCAATGCTTTCAGATGGTGATAGAAACAATGCGCCATTTTTTTTGAGCGCATAGTGAAACACAGGGATCAATCGATGTTGCAGCTCGGCTTCAAGATAGATCATGAGGTTGCGACAGGTTAGCAAATCAAGCTTAGTAAACGGTGGGTCTTTAATTACGTTATGCACGGCGAATACGACCATCTCGCGGATTTCTT
>JBDSHU010000155.1:0-4084 GCA_039918335.1 Methylotenera sp.
CCTGCAAAACTTCTTATGGGCTTATACCATATAGAAAATGCACCTATTAATTCGAGTGTACCACTAATATATACGCAAGCAAGATGGAATGGTATATACGGCGGCATGATGCGTAGAAATGGTTCTGGAATTACAAAATGACTGATGCCACCAATAAAAAACCAAGTGAATATAAATAGTCTCGCTACAAACTTCCACTTGCTAATCAGCATTTTATAAATGAGGAATGCTTTTGGTTCTGCGTTGAATGCTAAATAAGAATGGTAGGTACTAGTATAGAATCAATGTTCTGAGTTTGAAAATCGATTAGCTTCAAGCTCTATCG
Organism: Methylotenera sp.; assembly: GCA_039918335.1. GTDB lineage: Bacteria > Pseudomonadota > Gammaproteobacteria > Burkholderiales > Methylophilaceae > Methylotenera. Next base: position 326 of record JBDSHU010000155.1, read on the forward strand.
TTTCAATTGCAATATCAAAATCCATGGATTTATCAAAAAAGTAATTTACGCCCAAGTCTTTAGCAAGCCTGCGGTATTGTGGATTTGCATGGTTGGTAAGCATCACAAACACAGGTTGTTTAAAGGCATACTCTTTCGTTTGGGTATGTTTAATCACCTCAAATCCGTTGCCTTGTGCAAGTTCAATATCCACTAATAGCATGTCAAATTGTTGTTCATTCAGTAATGCTATCGCGCCATTTTGCGTTGCGGAAACACCCTTAACAGTTAAGTCGCCAGTATTGCTTAGTACTTCAATCAGTGCGTCGCGAATCAATATTGAGTCTTCAACCAATAAAACTTTCATTGGGCTAAGTGTAGTAGAAGCGCTATATTGAGAGGCGGACATTTTTACTCTATTTCTTTATACAATTTTTTGAACATACAATCAGTCTACACAACCAGAAAATGAAAAAATATCAGTCTTTGTCCTACATACACTGACGGGGCTATTATAAACAACTTCATTACGGAGTCTTACGTAACCAACTCATTTTTTATTGCATAATAGGTTAAATCAGCATTAGTTTTTAAGCTCATTTTTTCAAGTATCCTCGTTCTATAGGTACTCACGGTTTTAATGCTGATATTGAGTTCCGTGGCAATTTCAGTAGGGCTCAGACCACAAGCCAACTTAAAGAATACTTGAAACTCACGATCTGACAATGTTTCATGCAATTGCTTTTCTGATGGATGGCTTAGTTGGTCGGACATTAATTCTGCTAGTTCAGCAGAAATGTAGCGCTTCCCGTTAGCAATCGTTCGAATGGCTTTAATTATCTCATCAGAGTCTGCATCTTTGGATAAATAGCCTTTGCAGCCACTGCGAATCAAATTGAGGGCGTATTGCTGCTCTGCGTAACCGCTTAACATCAATACTGGTAGGTTTGGGGTAATATGTCTGAGGTCGTGAAGGGTATCTACACCATTTTTATCTGGCATTGATATGTCTAGGACTACGACGTCATAGGTATTGTTGCGCACTAGCTTTAAGGCTTCAACTCCGGAAGCTGCTTCGCCAGTGACTTCTAAATCAGATTCCAATTCAATCAGGTTTTTTAAGCCCTGGCGCACAATACTGTGATCGTCGACCAATAAAATTTTTTTCATTGCGTGAGCCTGTTAACTTAATACTGTTAATTTATTCAATCATTAAAACATAGTATGCAGTTGCAAAATTTTATTTTAGATTAAATGACGTATTTTGGATTAAGTGACGGTTGCAATTAATGATTAGCTTCGTCAGAAATGTCTGCTGTGCCATCTAAGCCACCTCTAAATACCAGCCAATCATTTTCAATTTGTTTAATAGACCGATTAAATAGAGGCTCTTTCTTCCAAGAGTAGCGGATGTAAGCAAAAATGCCGATACCAATCAAAATGGGTAATATCATTGCTGTTCCTAAAATAATACTGCGATCTGGGCTGCTCCATGCGATTGCGAACAACCACATTAAGCCGATTAATGCAGAACATGCTGCAGCTAATAGCATGAACATATAACCTAAGAGGCTATTCACTATGCGATGCAAATCTTTATTAAAGTTTTGCTTAAATATTGCGGCACGACTTTCTGCCATCACCGCAATATTTTCTTTTACTTCGCTAAAATGAGCGCCGAAACCGCTTTTAGCGTTATTCATACGGCTACGCAAAAACCAAACGACGAGCAATTTAGCTGCAGTTTTCCACATGGTGAATTTCCCACTGAGATTTTAGATATTGATGAATTTAGATAAATATAAAAACTATTTATCAGAATTTTGTTTAGTACCTAAAATGTAACCCAGTAATACCCCAGCGCCTAGTGCCACAGCCAAACTTACAATAGGTTTATCATGTACTGTTTGTACAGTGCGGTCTTTAGCGTGCGCCATTTCATTTTCTACAACGCCTTTTAATTCAACCGCTTTATCTACAATCTGGTCTTTAATTTCATTCGCGCGAAAAGTATTTGTGTATTGAGCCAGTAAAGATTTTAAGCTGGCAATCACATGGTAAGCCTCATCTTTAGTTTGTGTGCCTTGAGTTTGTATTTTGTCACCAAGGGCATTTGCTGAAGTTTTAACGTCATTAGCTACGTCAGCAAAACCCTCTTTGGTGTTATCTACAAATTGCGAAAGACTATCTTTCGCTTCTAATTCTTTATTGGTTAGATTTGTAAGATTCTTATCTTCCGGATTTTTATTAACATTAAACATGATGAATTCCTTTAAAAAATTAATAAGTAGTAGGCTAAGACATTAGCGTTTGTTGCCTAGTAAAAATGAAACGATAGTGATGGCTAAAAATACAAAAAATAATATTTTTGCAATGCCCGCTGCACCGGAAGCAATTCCCCCAAAACCAAATACAGCAGCAATTAGCGCAATGACAAAAAATACTACGGTGTAATGGAGCATGATAGTTTTCCTTTCTTGAATCTATAAAGTGTCGAATCACAAATCTACTTTACTCAAGGTTTTAACTACTTGTCAGCAGCTGTCATCCGATTTTCTTGTAAGAAAGCGCTTACATTGTCTTACAACGTTTGTATCAAAACTTTAAAATGCCAATTTCAAGCCCAATACTGTCACTAAAACAACAAGTATGGCCAATGCAATAAAGATAAAGAAAAACACTTTAGCGATTTTAGTTGCACCCGACTCCACACCTTTAAAACCGAGCAAACCTGCAACTACTGCGATTACAAAAAATACCATGGCATAATAAAGCATGTGTTTCTCCTTCACGTTAGTATTGTTTTTAATGAATAGATGCAAGGCCATTAACAATTAGTTATTGCAACTATGGGTGTTTGCCGCTTAAATTGTATTTAGATAAAACATAACCATTAAGCAGCTATAATCTGATTCAACTGTAAGAAAGTACCTACACGTATCTAAATCATGACAATAAAGCGACTATGAAAATTATCTGGAAAAGTATCGAATTCGCTTGGGAACAACTTTGGCGCTGGCTTGAAAAAATCGTTGTCATATTGGGCGGACGTACTATCGCAATGCTTACAGCAGCGTTGTTCATTACCATGGTTTCGGTGATTTTTACCGATAATTGGATTGTTTCTATTGGCAAGCAAGATGCATTAATTACTGATATCAGAACGAATATCAACAAGCTTAATAACTTAAAAGAAAGTTTATATAGGGCGGAGAGCGCACAAAGGGGCTATTTATTTACTAAGCGTGAAGTATATATTGAGCCATTTAATCAGGCGCTTAATGATGCCAGGAAAAATATTCAAAATATTGAAACGCTGGTAATACTCACCTCTGAAGGGAAGGATCAGCACGTAAAGCGAGATTGGATTAAAGCAATTTCTACCAGCTTAGAAACTAAAGCTGTTGAGATGAAGTTGACGATTAATTTAGCAAAAATCGGCAAACTACAAGAAGCTAAGCAAGTGGTCAATTTAGATGAGGGTGTGCTGGAAATGGAGAGGTTTATGCAGTACACCAATACGCTCATTGAAAATCAAATCAATAGTCTGAATACCTTGATAGAAAAACGCAAAGGTACTATTGTTTTGGCACGTATCTCTGTAATAAGCGGTGCTTTAATATTGATATTGCTCGTGGTGTTAGTGATTAAGCAATTACTTAAAGAAATCGTGATAAAAGGCCATTTGCAACAGCAGGTCTTAAAAGAAAATGAAATCTATCAAGAAAAACTGCAGCAACAAACCAAGTTGCTTAGAAGCTTGGCATTAGATTACCAAGC
>JBDSHU010000156.1:0-3726 GCA_039918335.1 Methylotenera sp.
TTAAAATATAACCTAGAAACCTACTGAGCAAAACTTATGTTAAACAATATTACTGCCAGCCAAAAAGCCCACACACTGGCTGAAGCGCTGCCCTACATCAAACGTTTTTTCGATAAAACCATCGTCATCAAATATGGCGGAAACGCCATGACAGATTCAAAATTAAAAGAATCTTTTGCACAAGATGTAGTGCTACTTAAATTAGTGGGTATGAATCCAGTAATCGTGCACGGTGGCGGCCCACAAATTAACGAGATGCTGGATAAACTTGGCAAAAAAGGCGAGTTTATTCAAGGGATGCGCGTTACCGATGCTGAAACCATGGATGTGGTGGAAATGGTGCTTGGCGGACAGGTGAATAAAGAAATCGTAAATCTTATCAATCGGCATGGCGGTAAAGCTGTCGGATTAACGGGACAAGATGGTAATTTCATTCATGCCCATAAATTGCTGATGGAAGATATGAATGACTCGTCGAAAATGATTGATATTGGTCAAGTGGGCGAAATCAGTGCGATTGACCCCAGCATCATCCACTTTTTAGATAGTGGCGATTTTATTCCTGTGGTGGCGCCAATCGGCGTGGGTGAAGATGGTGAAACTTACAATATCAATGCAGATGTTGTAGCAGGTAAGTTAGCCGAAATTCTGGGTGCAGAAAAGCTAATTTTACTGACGAATACACCAGGTGTATTAGATAAGAGCGGTGCACTACTGACAGGCTTAACACCTAAACAAATTGACGACTTGGTGGCAGATGGCACACTTTCTGGCGGCATGCTGCCAAAAATCAGTTCAGCTCTAGATGCTGCGCGTAGCGGCGTTAAATCGGTACACATTATCGATGGTCGCGTAGAGCATGCTTTGCTTCTTGAAGTGCTGACAGATGAAGGTGTGGGAACACTGATTAAAGCGAAATAAGATTCAAATCGTCATTCAGAGCCAAATCTGAATGACGAAATATTTAGTTATCGTTGGCTAATTTAGGCTTTTAATGAATAATAAAATCTGGATTTTCGACCTCGATGACACGCTACACAACGCCTCTGCTCACATCTTCCCAGTGATGAATCGCGCCATGACGCAATACATCATGGATACCTTAGATTTAGACGAAACCACCGCCTACAAACTTCGGCAGCATTATTGGCGCATCTACGGCGCAACGCTCAAAGGGCTGATGCGTCATCACGGTACTGATCCCTACCACTTTCTGTTAGAAACACACCAATTTATAAACTTGCCGGAAATGGTGGTGCAAGTAAAACGTCTGCGCCATATGTTGCGATGTTTACCTGGACGAAAGTGTGTGTTCACTAACGCACCGCGAGACTACGCTTTGCGAGTGCTCGATATTCTGGGCATTGGCGATTGTTTCGAGCTGGTATTCAGTGTCGAGTCGACAAAATTTCACGCGAAACCATCCGTACGTGGCTTTCAATTGCTACTTAAATCCATCCAAGCCAAAGCCAGCGATTGTGTGATGCTAGAAGATAATCTGCCCGCGTTGATGACCGCCAAACGTCTCGGCATGAAAACCATTTGGGTCACCAAACAATTACAAAAGCCAAACTTTGTCGACTATCGTTTATCTACAGTGTTAGCACTCACTCACATTAGGCTATAATTTCCAAAAATTGACCGTGATAGTTAAATTTTTACAAACTTAGGTTTTTACTAACTAAAAAAACATCACTTGCTAAAAAAATAATACAGGAAAAATAAAAATGGCTGGCGAACGCAAACAACAAATTTTAGAAACCCTGGCAAAAATGCTGGAAGCGCCTAAACGCGAAAAAATTACTACGGCATCATTAGCCGCAAAGTTAGAAGTGAGTGAAGCCGCACTCTACCGCCACTTTGCCAATAAGGCACAAATGTTTGAAGGTTTGATTGAGTTTATCGAAAGAACAATCTTTGGCTTAATCAACAAAATCAGCGCAGAAGAAACTGATGGATCAAGACAAGTGCAACGCATGATTACCATGCTACTAGTGTTTGCCGAAAAGAATCCCGGTATGACCCGCGTGTTGATTGGTGATGCTTTAGTGAATGAAGATGAGAAGCTACAGTTACGTATTAACCAATTATATGACCGCATTGAAGTGACACTAAAACAAAGCCTGCGTATAGCAGAAACTCAGACTGACAAGAAAAGTGACGCTGAAGCACAGGCAAACTTAATGATTTGTTATGTGATTGGCCGCTGGAATCAATATGCGAAAAGTGGATTTAAACGCAAACCGACAGAGTTTGTCCAGCAACAGTTAGGGCTTTTTAAATTCTAAAAGGCTTTGCACAATGCGTTCCCAAGGAAAAATTATCAAGTGGCATGACGATAAAGGATTCGGCTTCATTCGTGCCACTAAAGATAGCAAAGATGTTTTTTTGCATATCTCAGATATTCATAAACTTAATAAAAAACCTGAGATCAATGAACTTGTTACTTACGAACTTAGCAAAGACGAACAGGGACGTTTACGTGCAGTAAATGTTAACTACTTTTTAAAGCAAGAAAACATTAAGAAACCAGGAAAATCAACTTCATTCAGTTCTATTTTTCTGATTTTTATATTTTTATTTACAGCTTTTGTAGTGGAGAGAACCTCAAAGAATTTTTTACCTAACCTATTTCCATTCTTATTTATTGGCGCAAATTTAATCGCTTTTTTATATTACTATCAAGACAAGACCTCAGCAATCAAAAATAATTGGCGCACGTCAGAATCTACACTTCATTGGTTTAGCTTGCTTGGTGGCTGGGGAGGTGCATACATTGCACAAAAACTATTTAGACATAAACATAAAAAAGAGTCTTTTATGATTATTTATAAAATTACAGTATTTTTTAATTGTTTAGCCATTGTTTTATATTCTGTACCAGAACTATCAAAAATATTAGGCAATTACTTACTAAGTTAATATATTCTTTCAACGCCTCTTAAAGCGCAAAAAGGAAAGCTAAAGCAGCTTTTCCTTTAGTGCCCGAAGCTAAATTAGATAATCTTAGTGACGATCATGCCCTCTGTCATTTCCACCTCTGTCATTTCCACCTCTATCATTGCCACCCCTGTCATTCCCGCCTCTATCGTGTCCACCTCTGTTTCTATCGTTGCCTTGGTGATTTCCGTTACCACGGCCGTCATTTCGGCGATTGTCATGCCCATCATAATGTCCATGGCGTCCACCGTGATGATTCCAATAATCACGGTCATAACGTCTGCCATCATCACCACGATGACGATATTCTTGGTATCTAGGTGCATAAACATTTTGATACCATGTGTTTTGCACAAAATAAACTGGTCTACCGCATGCATTGTATCTGCCGCAATAATTTGACCATCGTCTAGCTTGGCCTGGTGGCACGCGTAAATATACAGGTTGTGCGTATTGATAAGCAGGTTCTACATATATCACTCTAGGTTGTGCATAAAGTACCTGTGGTCTTGGGTAATAATCACCAATATCTAATTGACCATAAAAGCCTGGTTGGCCGATACTGATAGATACACCAACGTCCGCCGCCTGCGCTGAGGTTACTGTAGATACCGCAAGCAATGCGGTTAATGCAATCAAATGCTTTTTCATCATAAAACCTCTTTTCATTTCAAAAATTTTTATTGCTACAAAGCAATGCACCTTAGCCTCTAGTAAAAATTACCAGCAAACTAATACATTGTGTAGGTATAACGGCTTAGGACTTACAGGGATGACACTGATAAC
>JBDSHU010000157.1:0-2563 GCA_039918335.1 Methylotenera sp.
AACGTTGATAATCACCCGATGTACCAATTGCCCAGCCATCAGGTAAATCTAGCGTAGCAAGTGCCGTTGGTAAACGTGGATGCTGTATGCCAACACGCCATGGGTTGTCGCCATGTTGCCCAATGGCCATAATATTGCCGCCAATATTGATTAATGCGTTTTTAACCTGTTCTTTACGTAAGTATGAGGCGGCACTATCAAGCGCATAGCCTTTAGCATAACCGCCTAGATCAAGTTTCACGGTCGGGTTCTTGCTGTAAGCGGTATTATTTTTCATCACAATATCGCTCATGCTGGGTTGGGCTTTCACTAGAGATTTTATTTTTTCATTATCTATAACAATTGCGTTAAATTCATCGCGTTGAAAGCCCCACGTAGCAATTAACTGACCAATGGCGGGGTTAAATAAACCATTAGATTTAACTGATAATGCAGTGGCATCTTTCAGTATATTAGCAAGGTCTGCACTAATGGCAATGGGATTGTTACCGTGCTCAAAGGCCGCATTAAGTTCACCTACATCACTGGGCTTTCCTGCTGAGATTGGTTTCCATGCATGCAAACGGTTATGCAGATTCTGAAAGTCTTGCAGCACATGGTTAGCTAATGATCTAGCACGCTCATCGGTTTCGCCATAAATGCTAATGTCGACCAAGGTGCCAAAAACGTAACTTTGGCTGTGGTAAAGTGATTCTTTTAAATAGGCTTCAAGTGCAAAAATGCCTGATACTAAAATGGCAAACGCAGCCAGAAATACTAAGGCCTTACGCATTTTTATAGTGGATGAAGATGAGTCATGCGTTATGTGACATGATTTTCTAGCGCATCCAACATGATGCTGGCGGGATTACATGGTTTCGTCATATTAATTGTCTGCTGTGCGATTTCTACCATACCTGTGGGGCTAGTGACGTTTATTTCCGTCAAATAGTCGCCAATCACGTCTAAACCGACTAAAAACAAGCCATGTTCCTTCAATACTTTTCCCACGGTAGTCGCTATTTCTAAATCACGTGCACTTAATAACTGCGCAACGCCTGTACCACCTGCGGCTAGATTGCCGCGCGTTTCGCCTGCTTTTGGAATACGTGCCAGTGAGTATGATAGCGGCACACCATCAATCACAATAATGCGTTTATCGCCCTGCAAAATGGCGGGTAAATAACGCTGCGCCATAATGGTACGGGTACCAAAATTAGTGATGGTTTCTAGTATCACGCTGATATTAGGGTCTTTTAAATCTAACCTAAAGATACTGCTACCTCCCATGCCATCAAGCGGCTTAACCACAATATCTTGATGCGCATTTAAGAACTCTCGAATTAAATCGTTATTTGCGGTAACTAAAAATTCAGGGGCAAATTGCGGGAAGCGGGTGACTGATAATTTTTCATTCCAAGCACGAATCGCAGCTGGATTATTAAAAATACGCGCACCTTGGTTTGCAGCGATTTCCAATAAATAGGTACTATAAAGATACTCGTTATCAAAAGGCGGATCTTTACGCATAATTACTGCGTCAAACTCAGCCGGTGTGTATTCAACAGCTTCTGCTAATGTGAAGATTTGTTCGGTAAAAGTAAATTTTTTAGCATTTATTTTTGCAACCTCACCGCGTAAGAACAGGTCGTGTTGCATACTAATAAACAGCTCATACCCCCGGCTAGCTGCTTCACGCATGATAGCGATGCTAGTGTCTTTATAAGTTTTTAGGCTCTTAAGCGGGTCTAGAATGAAAAGTAGTTTCATGTAATGTATAAAAATATAGCCTATTGATTTAACGGATCTTGCTCTTGCAATTCAATCGCGGCGGCAAGCAAAGCTAAACGTGCCACTACGCCATAAGCGTAAAAACGATTCGGCAAGGCATCCGGTGCGCCTGCACAATCTGGCAGCGTACATGGCTTTTCAAAAGCTAATGGTACAAAATGCGAGCCTGGAGCATTTAAGTTCTCATCCACGCCACGTCCTATATGCACGCGGTAAAAGCCGCCAATCACAAAGTGGTCCATCATGTAGACTACCGGTTCTGCTACTGCATCGTTGATGCTTTCAAACGTATAAACGCCTTCTTGAATAATCACTTCTGAGACTTGCAGGCCTTCTTTCACGACAGACATTTTATTGCGCGCTTTGCGATTTAAATCGCGTACATCATCGGGGGATTTTACGGTCATAATGCCCATGCCATAAGTGCCGGCATCAGCTTTAACAATCACGAATGGCTCTTGCGTTACGCCATATTGTGCATATTTGATTTTGATTTTATCTAGCAGCTCTTCAACTTTGAGTGCTAGACAGTCTTCGCCAGTACGTGCATGAAAGTCAACTTCGCCACAGGTATCAAAATAGGGGTTTAATAGCCATTCATCAATTCCCAGCAAATCTGCGAACTCGCCGGCCACTTTGTTATAAGCGCTAAAGTGTTGTGATTTACGGCGTGTGCTCCAGCCCGCATGCAAAGGTGGAATTAAATCTTGCTCAAGATTATTTAATATCTCCGGTATACCAGCCGATAAATCGTTATTGAGTAAAATAGCGCAACTATCAAAGTCGCCCAATT
>JBDSHU010000158.1:0-8056 GCA_039918335.1 Methylotenera sp.
ACGCCAAACGATACGCGACCCACTTGAGCAAGTATATGTGCGTCTTTTTAATCAAAAAAGTGCGACGCCTGTCTATGTGATCTGCGATTTGTCGGGCAGTATGAATTTTGGTGCAAAAAAACGCAAAATCAAACTGGCAGCAGAAATTGCGGAATCCGTTGCACAATCAGCCAGTCAAAATCATGATCCATTTGGCTTTATTGGCTTTGATGACATCGTGCGCGAAGACTGGATCAGTTCATCTTCATTCAAATCCTATCGCGCTATCGAAATGGCAGAAGCATTGAAGGATTACCATCCAAATCCTGTAAGTTGTAATGGCATTACTGAGGTTTATCGTTACTTGCCGCGTGAACGTTCGTTAGTGTTCTTAATTTCTGACTTTCACATACCCAATGCTTTACTTGAAGAGTCACTTTCTAATCTATTACGCCATCACATCGTACCTATCGTGTTGTGGGATTCAGCCGAGTACAAGAACTTACCCGAATTTGGCTTAACCAATGTTTCAGATGCTGAAACAGGCGAAAAACGTACGCTGTTTTTACGCAAGGATTTACGCGAAAAAATTGTGACTTCATTTGAAAATCGCAGGCAAGAAATATACGATCTATTTATGCGTTTTGATATGCCACCTTTTTATGTTGAAGGTGAATTTGATGCAGATGCATTGACTGAATATTTTCACCAATTTGTTGCAGCCTAATCAACCAGTTTGTTACAGACAAATAATGCAGCTACTTAATAAAGTAAATATCACCATGACAAAACTCATCCATATCTTTTATTGCTTGCTTGCATTCACGCTCGCGCCAAATATCGCTTCTGCCCTGGACAGTCAAACCTTGCCTGACATTGCTGAGGGTTTTGTCACGATTAAAACAATAGAACCAACGAAATTAGTAGGCTATACCGTGGGTGACGTCATTGAGCGCGAAGTGATTTTAACCATCAAAGCGCCTTACAAATTGATTGAAACATCACTACCGATTACTGGTTACGAAAAACGCTATAAAGGGCAAGTCATTGGTATTGAAATGAAAAGTGTGAGCCATACCAAAAAAGAAAATAAGGACAGCACAACCTTTGACATTAAACTCGCCTACCAAGTATTTACCAATAACGTCGTCGCAAAAACTGCTTCGCTAGGGCCTGAGTATCTTAATTTAATCAACACTAAAGATAGCAAAGACCTGGTTAAATATCGTATACCTAGTATCAATATTGCCATCTCACCCATCGCAATATTTGGCCAAGTAAAAATTGAAAATAATATGAGCCCATTGCGTGGCCCTCTGTTATTAAGTGACGTTCAAGAGAAAAAATGGCTAAAAGTGGCTGGTATTTTCTTAGCCATTAGCCTATTAGGCTTGTTGTATATACTTGGCATGCATGCCTGGCTACCCCGTATGGGTGGAGCTTTTGCTAAAGCTTATCGTGCTGTACGCAAAACTCCCCATACGCCGGATGGTTTAAAATCAGCAGTATCTAAAGTACATGCGGCGATTAATACCACCGCAGGAATGAGTGTGTTTAGCAGTAATTTAGATGAGTTTTTGGCTAAAAAACCAAATTTCGCCGCGATGAAATCTGAGATGCAGCAGTTTTTTAGCTTGTCGCGCAATGTTTATTTTGAGCCTAAATCCACGCATAGCGTAGGTAATGAACCATTAAAATGGTTAAAAGCTTTTACCCGTCGTTGCCGTGACTGTGAGCGCGGCTTAACTCCAGAATCTAAATCTAATGTTTCATCTAATGTACTGAAGGCTGGAGCTTAGAACATGGCATTCTCACACCCATGGTTATTATGGTTACTGCCATTGGCTTTTTTACCACTACTGCTGGAACGCGCCCACGCTAAACATTACTCTTGGGTCAACATGCTGCCAGTAGATCCTTTATCCAACCTGATTGGTTTATTGCTAAAAATATTAGCCGTATGCACCTTGTTGTTTATTATTATTGGTTTAGCTGCGCCTCATACCCATGAACAAAAAATTGAGCGTATTGGTGTAGGTGCGCAAATTGCAATAGTGCTAGACCGCAGCGCAAGTATGGACGATCCGTTTTCAGGCACGACTGATGCTGCAGGTAACACTACCGTGGGCGAAACAAAATCCGTGGCGGCAGCAAGACTCATTACCGACTTTGTAAAATCACGCAAAGAAGATATGTTTGGCATGATTACCTTTAGTAATTCAGCCATGTATGTATTGCCATTAAGCGAAAACAAAAAAGCCATTATTGCTGCCGTGCAAGCCACGGGCGGTAATGCACTATTCCAAACGAATATCGGTAGCGGCTTAACCAGCAGCGCAGGCCTGTTCGATAAAATCCCGGATTCAGGTTCTCGTGCTGTGATTTTGGTGTCTGACGGTGCGGGCAGAATGGACGCGGGTACACAACAAAAAATCAAGGATTGGTTTGATCGCCTGCATATCAGCCTTTATTGGATTGTATTACGTCAACCTGGCGGTTTGAGCATATTTGATACCACTTATGTACCACCTGAAAATGCGGCACTACCAGCAGAGATTGAGCTGAATGAATTTTTTAAAACGCTCAGAACGCCCTTTAAAGCGTATGAAGCTGAAGATCCAAAATCACTACAAGCAGCGATGAACGACATCAATAACCGTGAAAGAAAGCCCATCAAATACTTGGAAAGAATTCCTGGTCACGATTATTCGAATCTTTGTTTTATTATTGCGGCAATCATGATTAGTTTGCTGTTAGGTGTGAAATACTTAGAGGTTAAAACATGGCACTAAACTCATTAAACATGCAAAATTCGCAGGCAATTAAGACTTCGTTTATCACTAAACTGAGACACTTTTTTACTGTGACAAAAATCACTTGGCTATTGATTTCAATCGCGATACTCAGTGCCATTAGTACGGTCTATTTTTACAATCGCACCAAGCAGATTGAGGCATTTAATTTAGCGATTAGCGAAGCTAAACCACCGGAAACTGACTTGCAAAGCTTTGAAGCAAAATTTGCAACCGCCTATTGGTTAGCAAACAATGAGCGCTATAAAGAAGCAACATTGCTATTCAATAAAGCCCTTAACAACGCTAACACTACGCAAAAATCTGCCATTCAATATAATCTGGGCAATATCTTCTTTAGGCGCGGCTTAATTATCAATGGTGCAAATATGACCGTGCGTGACGAAGCGGAATATCTGTTCCGTCAGGCTAAAACGGCTTATCAACAGTCACTCAGACTCGACAATTCATTTTGGGATGCACGGCATAATTTAGATCGCATCTTAACCATGTTGCCAGGCACGCCAACGCCGGGCGTAGGTGAAAGCGACACGCCGGGCTTGATTATGGGTAGTATTCCTGTAGGGTTGCCATAAAGCGATGAATACCATGCATAAGCTCGTTAACTACTTTCGCCATAGACACGATGCAGCTTTATTGCTTGCTGCACTAATACTGCTCATCATCGCGTTATTTAACCCCAAAATACCGATTAAACGTGATATTTACAGCTACCTATTTGTGGCTGATATTTCACAAAGCATGAACGTGATTGATAAAACCCTAAATGGTAAACCAGCGACGCGCATGGCGTTTACACAAGATACCTTACATAAATTGATCGGTGAATTACCTTGTGGTACCAATGTAAGCATAGGGTTATTTGCGGGGGTGAGCGTTGCCGCGCTCTATACACCGATAGAAGTGTGCGAAAATTTTGATTCCATTAACGACACGATCGATCATTTGGATTGGCGCACTGCCTGGTCGGGAAACAGTCGTGTGCGTACCAGCATGCTTGGCCTTGCCAGAACCATACGTTCATTTCCTGAACCTGCACAAGTGGTGTATTTTACAGATGGCGAAGAAGCCCCAAGATTACATGTCTTCAATACACAAGACCTCACTGCATTTCAAGGAGGTGAAGGCTGGTTATTCGTTGGCATCGGAGGCGACCAAGGTGCCCCTATCCCTAAATTAGACGAGCATAATCAATTAATCGGTTATTGGTCTGGCGAGAGTTTTGCCATGCAACCCGGTATCGCACAAATTTCAGAAGCGAATATTGGCGTGCGCGATGACAACGTGGCTGGCGGTACTAGTGACCGCTATTTATCTAAATTAGATGAGCCTTATCTAAAAACTTTAGCTAAAGAAGTGAATGGTATGTATGTGCGTGGCGATAGTGTGCAAGACGTATTAGGTGCGATGAAAAAACAAAAACCCGCACGGCGTGATAAAGCGGGGTTCGAGCTACGCTGGATTCTGGCTGGGCTCGCAGGCATATTATTTATATTAGCTTATACGCCAAAACATCCTGTGCAATCGCTCAAAACAGAGTTACGTACTTTGATTACACGTCGTCGCAAGGCTGTTTAGTTTAATATTACAAACATCTCGCCTATTAAGCTGGGCTTAGTATGCGAGATGGCTATTTTGATTGATCTTTGCGCGCATAACCCCAGCGCAACCAAACTCTAAACTGCCTGTAATGTTCTGCATCTACAGCATCAGTAAATATAATCACATGCTGTGCAAATAAATAATGCTGCCATGATGCATTCATAATTTGGCTGTTTAACACTGTTAAGTATGGTGTCACTACAGAGTTCGGCTGCACTGCCACTTGCAATTCCTTGCCATCTTTAAGTATTAGCTTCAGCTCATTCCTGCTGTTGATTTTTAACGCTGCGCATGACCACGGCAGTAATAATAAGCCATGCTTGCACACTGCATAACATGTAAAAATAACAATTACCAGGCTGGCAGCCAATTTAACCTGCCACGCTAAAGTCAGCAGCATTACAATAGATATTGCACCGCCGCTCATCAAGGTCAATAAAAAACTCGCGATGATAGAAGGCTTGAAATCAAGTTGTATTGGCTTCATCTATAACAGTATCGGTTTGAACATATATTCCAAGTATAAATAAGTTATATCAATAAAGGGCAGTATGCACATGCAAGAATGGCATCAATTTCTTAAAGATTCATCTGACAACAATCAAAATGTCATCATAGAAAACAATAAGGTTATTAGCTTTGATGACCCTGCAATCGAGCGCCAAGCGCTTATTGATCAAACGGTCATGTGCGACCTGTCACACCTTGGATTATTGCAGCTCCAAGGTGCAGATGCGCTGACGTTTCTACAAGGCCAAGTGACCAATGACATTAAATTATTGGATGGCCGTAACGCCCATTACACCGCTTATTGCAGCCCAAAGGGACGCATGCTGGGATTGTTTCTAGCCTTTTCGCAAGATGACCATGTGCATTTACAGATGCCAAAAGAGCTGGTTGAATCCATTGCTAAACGTTTAAAAATGTACGTGATGCGTAGCAAAGTGGTAATTACAGATGCATCAGAATCTATTATCAAAATAGGCTTGAACGGTAATAATGCGACTGAGTTACTTAAGCCGTTATTTAGCCAAATACCGCAAAATGATTACGAACTCGTAAGCTTAGAAAATGGTGCTTTATTAAAACTGCCTGGCTCCACGCCACGCTATGAAATTTTCGCTGATAATGTAAATGCGCCAGCAATTTGGAACGCATTAAAAGAGAATGCTAAACCTGTTGGTGCTGCCTGCTGGGAATGGCTAGAGATTCAAGCTGGCATTCCTGAAATCATGCTGAAAACCCAAGAAGAGTTTGTGCCGCAAATGCTGAATCTGGATGCGCTCAATGCCATTAACTATAAAAAAGGTTGTTATACCGGCCAAGAGATTGTCGCGCGTACGCATTATTTAGGAAAAGTTAAGCGACGTACCCAGCTTGCGCATATTGCAAGTGAAACCATGCCCGTGCTAGGTGATGATGTCACCGATGCTGAAAATCAAGCCATTGGTAAAATTGTACGTTGTGCTCCTGCGATTGACACTGGCTTTGATGTTCTGGCTGAATGCAGATTAGAACGTGTGAAAGAAAACGGTGTGTTTTGGAACGGAATTACCTTAACGATTAAACCATTACCTTATCCACTAGATGAAAGTGCATAGGTAATCGTTTATTAAGGGGTAACCGGCGCAACAGTTTGGCTAGAATTTGAATCTGGTTTTGCTGAAATGGGCGTAATCACGGGTGTTTTAGGCAAAGTATTTTCCAGCACCTGGTAAAATACTTCATCCTGTTTCACCATGCCCAATTCACTTCTGGCGCGCTCTTCAATCGCAGCACGACCGCTTTTTAAATCCCGCACTTCAGCATCCAAGGTATCGTTGCGCGCTTTTAGCGCATTGTTTTTCTCTTGGCTATTAGCCACTTGTCGGCTTAAATCCCATACACGCAGCCAACTCCCTTTGCCTAGCCACAGTGGGTACTGCAGCAAGGCAATGAGGATAACGAAGATTAATGTTAAGGCTTTCACTTTTGATACTTAAACTAGACTAACCTTTACCACCTATTTAAATAACTGATAAAACGCCGCCATACCCGCATAGCTGGTTGCATCGCCTAACTCTTCTTCAATACGAAGTAATTGATTGTATTTTGCGATACGTTCTGAACGACAGAGTGAACCTGTTTTAATTTGTAAAGCGTTCGTTGCTACAGCAATGTCAGCAATAGTTGTGTCTTCTGTTTCACCGGAACGATGTGAAACCACTGCGGTATATCCAGCACGTTTCGCCATTTCAATGGTTTGGAATGTCTCTGTCAAAGTACCAATTTGGTTCACTTTAATTAAAACTGAGTTAGCAACGCCGCGTTTAATGCCTTCACGCAGAATTTTGGTATTGGTCACAAATAAATCATCACCTACCAATTGCGTCGTTTTACCTAAGCGTTTAGTGAGAATATCCCAACCGTCCCAGTCAAACTCACCCATACCATCTTCAATGCTGATGATAGGATATTTATCACACCAAGTAGCCAAGTAATCCGTAAATTGTGCTGAACTCAGCGACAAACCTTCTGACTCCAAATGGTATTTACCCTCTTTATAGAACTCAGTACTTGCACAATCTAAACCTAGATACACATCGCGGCCTGGCTCGTAACCTGCGTCAGAAATCGCTTCTAAGATATATTGGATGGCAGATTCATTAGACGGTAGATTTGGTGCAAAACCACCTTCATCGCCAACCGTAGTGGCTAAACCTTTTTTATGTAAAGTTTTCTTCAAAGCATGAAACACTTCTGCACCACAGCGAATCGCTTCACGGAATGTCGGCAAGCCTGCTGGAATAATCATGAACTCTTGCATATCCACGCTGTTATCAGCATGTGCACCACCGTTGATGATATTCATCATCGGTGTAGGTAACTGCATCGCGCCAGAACCACCTAGATAGCGATAGAGAGGCAAACCAGACTCTTCTGCTGCTGCACGTGCACAAGCCATAGAAACAGCCAAAATTGCATTGGCGCCTAAACGGTCTTTATTTTCGGTACCATCAAGCTCTATCAGGGTTTTATCAATAAAGCTCTGCTCTTCAGCGTCTAAGCCAATAATCGCTTCGGTGATTTCAGTATTTACATTTTCAACCGCTTGCAAAACACCTCTACCTAAATAACGGGTTTTGTCACCGTCGCGCAATTCAACCGCTTCTTTTGCACCGGTAGACGCGCCAGAAGGTACAGCCGCACGGCCAATTACGCCACTTTCAAGCAATACGTCGGCTTCAACAGTTGGATTACCACGCGAGTCTAAAATTTCGCGGGCGATAATATCTACAATGGCGCTCATAACTTTTCCTTAAACTTTAATAAAATATATTTTGATTTAATTAACTGGGTTATTTAATGCACTGGTTCTTTATAACGTTGATTCAATAAATCCAGCTTTTTTCACTAATCTATCCAAATCCACTAATACCTCTAGCAAATCTCGCATTTTATGCAAAGGCCACGCATTTGGGCCATCCGATAACGCGACTGATGGATCCGGGTGCGTTTCCATGAAAATACCGGCAATTCCGCTCGCCACTGCTGCACGCGCTAGCACTGGTACATGCTCACGCTGACCACCGCTTTTATCGCCTTGCCCGCCTGGCTGCTGTACAGAATGCGTAGCGTCAAACACCACTGGACAATCCGTTTCACGCATAATAGCAAGGCCG
>JBDSHU010000159.1:0-6043 GCA_039918335.1 Methylotenera sp.
AAAGCGGCTTATTGTTAGCCGTCGTCAATGTGAAAGAAGACACCGTTAGCATCCTCAACACTAAAACAAACGTGTTGCAGAAAATGAAAGTAGGCTATCACCCCTATTGTGCAGTGTTTAACTCCGATGAAAAAACACTCTATGTGACCAATACGCAAGATGACAGTGTGACCGTGCTAAACATTACCACACAAAAAACAATCGCCACTATTGATGTAGGCAGCACACCAGAAGGCATAAGCTTAGACCATGCAAACCACCGCGCCTATATCGCAAACTGGGGCAGCAATAGCGTAAGTGTTATTGACACTAAAACCAATAAGCTCATCAATACCATTAAAACGGGTGAAAAAAGCCGTGCATTTGGGCAATTTATTTTAAGCTACTAGTCTTTCATTGGGTAGCATAAAGTAAAAGCCTGTCAGATCATGTCAACCAAGCCTCTGAAATATCGTTAACTTAACTACAAATAACGATGCATTTTTATATAATGTGCATCTCATTTATAATACGGCGTTGTTTTTGAATATATCCTCTCATGTCGAGAGTTACGGAGAAGAAAAGATGAAAAAGATTTTAGCGTTACTTGCACTTAGTTTAGTAGCTACCTCAGCAGTAGCGCACGGCCCTACCCCACAAAAAGTCGAAAAAAGCATCACCATCAAAGCAGTCCCAGCAAAAGTATGGGCTATGGTAGAAGACTTTGGCAATATGCAAAAATGGCACCCAACAATCGTTAGCGACAAAATGGAACAGAAGAAAGATGATACTGGCACAATGGCTACTTTTAGAACGCTATCATTAAAAGGTGGTGGCACTATTGTTGAAAAATTACGCAGCGCAAATGATGCAGAAATGAAACTTAAATATGAAATCATCAGCAGCCCACTACCGTTCACTGATTACAACTCAGTGATGACCGTGACTAAAGGCCCTGCAGCTGGTGAATCGACAGTGACTTGGGTAGGTCGTTTTTATCGCACTTATAAATTAAACCCACCAATTCCTGAAGGTCAAGATGATGCAACTGCCGTAGCTTCAGTGACTGGAATTTATGACGCTGGTTTAGCAAACTTGAAAAAGGTGCTTGAGTCTTCAAAGTAGGTAACCGCGAAGAAGTGACAAAATGGTCACTTAAGAAATTTTTTAGTGACTGGTTTTGACAATTTTTAGCGGTTGCAGTGTCGAGATAGCGCATTATTGAGTAATTATAAAAAAGCGAAACTTTAAGTTTCGCTTTTTTATTGCCTCAGCTTTATATAAGCTTAAATAATCATCTTTAACAAAATACATACCTTTGTTGCAACAACCAAATCAAGAGCTACTTTGTTACCACCTTGTTTTATTAGCAATAATCTAGATTACAAGTCAAGTGGATATAATCACGATGAAATGCGCAGCTTGATGAAATACTACAAAATTAAGGAAATACTTAATAATCAAATCCCTAAATTTCACGGCGCATCATTGAGAAGCTACTAAATTATTAACTTGGCACAACCATTGCTAACATCTATTCAACACTGCAATAAAACATACAGTGTATAAGCGGCTAAACTTTATACAAAGGAAATAAAAATGAAACAAATTATGAAAGGTTTTACTTTAATCGAGTTGATGATTGTAGTTGCGATTATCGGTATTTTGGCTGCAATTGCTATTCCACAATACGGTAACTATATTTCTCGTACACGTGCAGCTGCTGCAGCATCTGAATTAGACTCAACAAAATCAGCGGTTTCCCTTTGTTATCAGGAAACTGGTGCGTTTACAGGATGTAATGCTGGTTCAAACGGCGTACCTACACTTCCAGTCTCCAAAAATCTTACTGCAGTAACACCAACAGCTGCTGGCGTTATCACTGTAACTACTGCAGCAACCAATACAGCAACAACACCTGCTGCTTTAACGATTGTAAATACACCAACCTTTGTAGCAGGCACTGCGAATATGACATGGACTAACTCTGGGACTACTTGTACAGACTCTACAGCTGCGACAAGAGCTTTCAAACCTGGTTATGGCGACTGTCCTTAATTTTAGTTAGTTAATCTTAAAACCCCTCTATAGTGAGGGGTTTTTTTATGTAAATTTTTCTTTAGCATTTAATCTTTATACAAATATACCTTAATCTTTTTTCACTAATTACACTCTGTATTTTATTATGAATCGATTTAAAGCGGCTGGCTTGCATTTAATACTAAGTTTTTTTATTGTAACTTTGGTTGTTAACGCTATGTATTTTTTGTGGTTTCCAAAAGCTTATTTTGAGTTGATGGGCGCAAAAAAGTTAGTTTATTTAATCGGATTTGTTGATATATTTTTAGGTCCTCTGCTAACTTTGGCAATATTTAAGTTGGGCAAAAGGGGGCTTAAATTCGATTTATTTTGTATTGGCCTTGTACAAGTAGCTGCATTGTCTTACGGTGTCTATGTTATGTTACAAGCTCGCCCTATTTTCACAGTGTTTAACAAAGATTTATTTCAAGTAGGCGCAGTTATCGACATAGTGCCCGAGGAGTTAGCAAAAGCTAAAAATCCATTATGGCGGCAACCTTCCTCCACAGGTCCGCAACTAGTAGCTATTGGAGAACCAGACAAAAAAGATAAAAAAGCTGTTGCGTTTTCAATGACAGTAAGCGATTACGCTGTGCGTTATCCGAAGTTATATGATGATTACAATAAGCATCGCGATGAAGTAATTAAAGCAGGCAAACCGCTTGCTACACTTGTGTCAGATAGTGCTAAAAACAAATCAGCGGTAGCTAAATTTATAAATAAAAGTCATCGCCCAGAAAGTGACTTTTTAGTTTTACCAATAGTCTCATTAACAGGAGAGATGTCGGCAATCGTAGACGCTAAAACGGGTGACTTTATTGAAATAATTGACGCAAAGCCCAAAATATTACCGCGTAAAAAATAAATAGTATTTACTAATTTTCAGATCATTGCGCTTGTTGGATCTGTGCTGCAATGTTATTTAACTTTGCATCAATGTTTTCACTAAAATTAGCTGGCAAGAGCAACGGCTTGCCCGTTTCTGAATCTGAGCGCACTGAACCCAATTGCGTTTCTATATTATCTAACTCCGTAATGACTTTCGGTGCCGCAAGCTGGCGTAAAATTTCCACAACAATTAGTTGCTGATCTTTACGGGTAAGAATATGTTGCCCAGACTGCTGAAGTGTTTGTATCGCTTGTGCTTTGCGGCCTTCTGCAACTTGTAAACGTGCAAGCATAATCATGGTATTAGCATGATAGGGATTAGCTTTTAGATTTTCAGCTAAAATCTGATTCGCCTTGGCAAGAGCAATATCACTTCCCATCTTATCGCGATATGCAATCAACATTGCAGCTTCGCGCACGCCAATATTAGGATTGTGTGCAGTTCGAGCACGCACTGACTCAAATCGGCCAATCGTTTCATTGAGCAAGTCACGCTTAAAATCATCCGTTACAGCACTATTGCTAGCATTGTCAGCCAAAAATTGTTCTGCTGTTTGAAGAATAACTTCTTGTGCAATACCTTCTTTTGGGCGAATTGCACTAATAAAATTAGCTACTTTATATGAAGTAATTTGTGGTGCAATTAGGTTAATTGCTTTTAGTCCAGGTTGTGAACCAGTCAAGCAAGCTTGAGCAATAAGATGCAATGCAAAAGGCGTGGCAATGACTAATACAATAAAGCCAGCAAGTAAGCGTTTTACAGAAGGTCTAATTTGTTCAAAACTGGAAACCATGATGGTACGCGCCGTGTCTGTTAATTGGGCAGCACGGGCTAGATAAAGCCCCGCAAGTATATTCATGAATGCGAAAACAAAAATAAAATTAACCCCTGCCTGAATAAATATGGCTAATGCGCCGAGCAATAAGGCTATGCTTTCTAAGCCTGCTGCACTAGATGCGCGTTTTAGGCTCCATTTTAACTGCAATAACAACCCTAGCATCACGCCAAATTGTAGCAGCATAGCCGGGATACCCCCTTCAGCAGCTAGTTGCAGATAGTCGTTATGTGCAGAAACTCCAGAAGTAGTGTTTTCTAGTGGTAAGCGATACGCGGGGTAGTAACCTGCAAAAGTACCCCAGCCAGTACCGCTAAACGGATGAGCTAGGGCCATTTTTATGGTGGATTCCCACATCAATAGCCGTGCATTGGTGGAGGGGTCATGTGACAATTGAAAAGTGCGATCCGCAACAACATTGCTGTTCAATAGAACTGAGCTGAAAATATAAGCCAATATGGCAATGAGCGGGATAATAGCAACTAATTGCTTGGACTTAGTATATTGATATCCTGACCATAATATAAATGGTAGTAATAACAACCATGTTGCAATGCCACCGCGCGAAGTGGTAGCAAACAAGGCAGTGCTAATAAGAAACAGTCCACCACCAAGTAGTAAGGACATCCAGCGATTCGATGTGAATTTATGGGTTAAAAATAAATATGCTGCAGGAAACCAGAGTAAATTCATTAATGCAGCGAATGCATTACGATCTACTAGGGGACCGACTGCCCAGCCATAGCCCACATGATTAATAACTTGCCAGATTGCCCAGGCGGCTAAGCCCACCCCCATTATAAATAATGCTAAGCGAATGCTTCCCCATGTTTCAGCCAATGCAGATGTGTTGCTTGCAATCAAATACATCACTGGCAAACCCGCTAAAACTGCCAAAGTCATCATGCTGGTATTGGGAACAGTGCTAATCAGAGCAACGACAAACAGCCAAGCCAAATAAATTAACATTAGTACAGATAAAGAATAGTTATGCCAAGTATGGCGAATCAATATCGTATGTCCGCCGACTATAACTGCAATTATCAATAACAGCCCAGTTAATGCACTACCTATATACCAGAAACTAGAAAGAACTATGCATAAGAGAAAGATTGAATTACTTAAGTAAGTGAGGTTCATAACATTAAATTTTTAAGCATCTTTAACAAAAAATGCATGTTGGGAATTATTTGTATCGTAACATTTAAAAATTAATTAGATGAAATTAAGCCCTGAATTGTTAATAAAATTAACATTTAAAAACAGAACGAGTGCCTCCTTCCAATATGTTTACCTTCAAGCCTAATTCCGCTAATATAAAAGCCGCTGCTGAACTTCGACGACCTGTTTGGCAATACAACACATATTCTTTACTAGTTATTAAGCTTTTGGCAAGTCGACGAATTTCATTTAGCGGTAAATTGATTGCGCCTTCAATATGGTCATATTGATACTCTGAGGGTAAGCGCGCATCTATCCATATTGCGCCTGCGGTTACCTTGGCTTCCGCTTCCGCCCTGCTGATTTGTGTAATGAGTGGTGCTTTTAATAACGCTACAAAGTCTTGTTTATTAAGTCGAAGTAATTCACCATCAGTCTTCATGGTAACCGTGGCATTGCGTTTATTATCTGAAACTAGCGCTTCTTCTCCAAATGCATTGCCCTCATCTAGCTCTGCCAAAATTACCGCTGGTTGGCTAACATCTATAATTCTAGTTACGGTTGCTGACCCACTTTGAATTAAATAGTAATAATCACCTTCACCTCCCTGCCGTATAATCACTTGTCCTGCTGTAACGGTAACACTGGTCATGCGCTTGAACATTTCAACCACATTGATTGCTGGCAATCGACAAAATACGCCACTTTGTAGTTTAAATGCACTGAATACACCGGTGTTATTCATCCAATCACCCGTACTACGAATCATCTTGCCATTATTAGTTTTACTCGCTTTGGCATCGGTTGCTTGGGTAAGGTTTTTACCGGAAAGCTCATCCCAAGTGATCATGATGTCGAGTAAATCCATATCGATACGCATGATTTCTATATTGGTTAATGCAATGGTATCTTTGATTTTTCCATGCGTGTGAATAGGATGATTAGCCGCGTCGGTACCGGCATGTAGCACTGCGTTGCTACCGTCTTCATAGCGCAAAGCTAAATCGCCTTGAACTAAATAAAGTGCTTGCGCAGCAACATGTACGTTCATACGCAGTGGATCTATATCTTTATTTACTTTTTCTATAAAACAAAGTGAA
>JBDSHU010000160.1:0-4069 GCA_039918335.1 Methylotenera sp.
CAGCAATTGGCACCACTGCGGTATGGCGAATCGCACCTTGCTTGAACACAGCGATATCAGTAGTGCCGCCGCCTATATCCACTAAGCAAACACCCAGCTCTTTTTCATCTTCAGTCAATACCGCTAGGCTTGATGCTAAAGGCTGCAATATCAAATCGCTGACTTCAATCCCGCAGCGCTTAATACACTTCACGATGTTTTGTGCGGCAGCTACAGCGCCTGTGACGATATGCACTTTAACTTCCAACTTCATGCCGCTCATACCCAATGGTTCGCGCACGTCTTCCTGGCCGTCAATGATGAATTCCTGGGTAAGGATATGTAAGATTTGCTGGTCCGCTGGCAAGGCAATCGCACGTGCAGTTTCAATCACCCGATCCACATCCATTTGTGAGACTTCTGCATCTTTAATCTTCACCATGCCGTGTGAATTCAAGCTTTTAATATGACTACCAGCGATGCCGGTATACACATTGTTAATTTTGCAATCTGCCATCAGCTCGGCTTCTTCCAAGGCACGCTGGATTGATTGCATGGTCGATTCAATATTAATCACCACACCTTTTTTTAAGCCGCGGGAAATGTGCTGCCCCAGTCCGATGACTTTTAAGGTGCCTTCGGGTTGCAGTTCGGCGACGATGGCGACAATTTTTGATGTACCAATATCTAACCCTACAATTAAATTTTTATCGTCTTTTACTCTACTCATCACTTGCTCCCCCGTGTTAACTCACGGCCTCTGTCGGTTTTTTAATTGTATTGTTTAAATTGGTAGCCTCAACTGGTTTACGCACTGCAAATCCATTCGGATAACGCAAATCAGCATAGGTAATTTTTTTGTTTAACCCTGCAATCGTGGTGGTATACACACTGGCAAATTTAGCCAGCCTTGTGTTCATCTCCACCCGTCCAAGCTCAATGACGATGCCGCTGGTAGTAGTAATTTGCCATGCGCGCCTCGGTGTAAGCGCCAAGCTGGCAATCTGCAAATTAGCTGATTTTAATTCCTTGCTAAATTCTCCATACTGCGAAGCCACTTCAATCACGCCATCGCCGGGGCCATAAAACACCGGCAAATCACTGCCCGATGCTGCATGGAATAATTCGCCATGCGTATCTACTAAAGCAATGCTGCCCCATCTTGCCAAGGCTTGATGTTCCTCTATGGACACTTCTAATTTATCTGGCCAGCGGCGGCGCAGACTTACTTTGCGGGCCCATGGCAGTTTTTCAAAAGCATCGCGTGCTTTAATCAAATCCAGTGTGAAAAAATTACCTTTCAAATGCTTCGCTACGATCAATTTAATTTGGTCACGATTCACATGGCTTAACTCACCTTCGACCTTAACTTCCCGCAACGGGAAGATAGGCAAATGCACCACGGCATATAAAGCCGCGTAAAGCATCACCACTACACTCAATGCGAACAAGAGGTTGGCGGTCATATTCAGTAAAGTAGGTCTATCCCACATCTGCCGTTTCCAAAATCTGTATGACTAATTGTTCAAAACTAATACCTGCAGCTTTCGCGGCCATGGGTACTAGGCTGTGATCTGTCATGCCAGGGCTCGTATTGACTTCTAAAAAGTAATGCTCGCCAGCGTCATCCATTAAAAAGTCCACACGCCCCCAGCCTTTGCAACCAATGGCTCTAAATGCTTGCAAAGCCTCTTGCTGAATCTGTGCTTCTTTTTCTGCCGTTAATCCACATGGGCATAAATATTCAGTATCGTCTCGCAAGTACTTTGCTTCAAAATCATAAAATTCATTTTTTGGAACGATGCGAATAATCGGTAATGCTCTTAAGCCACTTTTTGCGTCACTGATAATACCTACGGTATATTCGCCGCCGCCCACAAAGGCTTCTGCGATAACTAAAGGGTCAGCTTTAGCCGCTAACTCATAAGCTGCTTTTAATCCGCCAGATTCTTTTACTTTGGTAATGCCGATACTAGAACCTTCATTGGCAGGTTTCACAAACAGTGGCAAACCCAGCTTGGCTTCAATCGCCGCAAAGTCACTTTCTGCTGTTACCAACTCGAAGTCTGGTGTCACCACATCCATCGCACGCCACAACAATTTGCTACGCCATTTGTCCATGCCAATCGCCGATGCCATGACACCGCTGCCGGTATAAGGAATTTGCAACATTTCCAGTGCGCCTTGTATGCAGCCATCTTCGCCAAAGCGGCCATGCAAGTTAATGAATACGCGATCGAAACTTTCTAAATCGTGTAGCGGCTTTTCACGTGGGTCAAATGCATGTACATTCACACTCTGTGCTTGCAACGCAGCTAATACCGCACCGCCGCTTTTAAGTGATATGTCACGTTCACCTGAATTGCCGCCCATTAACACGGCGACTTTTCCAAATTTTTTATTGTCTATCTTTGTGCTCATTACTTATATTCCACTCTCATATTCACCAATTACTTTCACTTCTTGCTGCAATGCCACACCCTGCTTAGCTAATACGGTTTCACGCATATGTTTAATCAATAATTCAATATCCAATGCATTCGAACCGCCGATATTCACAATAAAATTGGCGTGTTTTTCAGAGACTTGCGCACCGCCAATGATGTAGCCTTTTAAACCACTAGCCTCTACCAACCGTGCTGCAAAATCATCCGGCGGATTCCTGAAGGTTGATCCGGCACTAGGCAAATTCAGCGGTTGTGACGCCAGGCGCTGCGCTAATAGATTTTTAATTTTTTGCGTAGACTCATGTGCATCGCCAGCTTTTAAATTCAACCAGGCACCAATAAACCATTCATCAGCCACAGGCATATCTACGTGCCGATAGCTTGCAATAAAATCTGCTGCGTTACGGGTATTAAGTTCGCCACGCCGGTTAATCGTGGTCACTTTATGCACCACATTCCAGGTTTCATTCCCATAGCAACCAGCATTCATGGCAAGTGCGCCGCCTAGTGTGCCGGGGATACCTGCAAAAAATTCTGCACCTTGCTTAGCTTCTTTCGCAGAGAATTTAGCTAATTTTGCACAAGTAACACCAGCTTCAGCATAGATATAATCGCCATCTAGGCGTAAGCCGGTTAACACGTTATGCATCAAAATTACCGTGCCACGTACACCACCATCACGTACTAATAGATTCGAACCCAAACCGATAAAATAAACAGACTCTTCACTATTTAAGTTTTGCAAAAACAGGCACAAATCATCCAGCCCTGCTGGGATATAGAGTTGATCTGCCTTGCCACCCACTCGCCAGCTGGTATAACGTGCCATTGGCTCGTTTAATAGCAGTTTGCCCGCTGTGGCTTGCATGTGTTTAGCCATCATTTGATTTGTGCTCCTTCAGACAAAAGCTTAGTTTTTGCAGCAACTTGTCCAATAGAACCTGCGCCCATTACGATCACAACATCGTTTGGCTGTACTACACCTAAAATAGCTTGTGGCAGTTCATCCGTTGTTTCGACAAATAGCGGCTCTACCTTGCCTGCTACGCGTATCGAGCGAATTAATGAGCGTGTATCTGCCGCAACAATCGGTGCTTCGCCTGCAGAGTAAACTTCCGTTAGTAATACCGCATCAGCCCCAGATAACACCCGGACAAAATCTTCAAAACAATCGCGGGTACGTGTATAGCGATGCGGCTGGAATGCCATGACTAAGCGGCGATTAGGGAAAGCTGCGCGCGCAGCGGCAATCACTGCCTGCATCTCAACCGGATGATGTCCGTAATCATCTATTAAAGTAAACGTACCCACTTTTTTATCATTGTTATCGTTGTTGGCATTTACATTAACCTCGCCGTAACGTTCAAACCTGCGACCAACACCTTTGAATTCCTTAAGCGCCTTGATAATCGCCTCATCCGGCACATTTAGCTCACTGGCAATCGCAATCGCAGCGAGTGCATTCAATACATAATGATTACCGGGTAAATTCAAGGTAACGTCAAATTCAGTCGTGACGCCGTTGATACGCTCAACAGTAAAGTGCATCTTGCCGTCATCAGCACGTACATTTTTTGCACGGATACGGGCATCTTCAGAGAATCCATAGGTCATCACCGGCTTAGTCACGCGCGGCAAAATCT
>JBDSHU010000161.1:0-6716 GCA_039918335.1 Methylotenera sp.
TTGGTTAAAGAAGCGTGGCTTCAGGGTTTAAAATTTTATGTCGATGAACGGGTATTGATACCACGTTCTTTCATTGCTGAATTATTGAACCAGGATGATTCAGGTAATTTTGGTTTAAGCCCTTGGATCGAATTTCCAGAATTAGTCGAAAGTGCTGCCGACATTTGCACTGGCAGTGGCTGTTTAGGCATACTACTGGCAAGCGCTTTCCCCAATGCAGAGGTTGATGTGATTGATATTTCGCAAGATGCGATTGATGTGGCCAATATCAATATCGCTAACTATGGTTTACAAGAGCAAGTCACCGCCATTCAATCAGATATGTTTGGCGCGCTCCAAGATAAGAATGGTTACAAAAAATACGATGTCATCATCAGCAACCCACCTTATGTGGACGCGCCATCCATGGCAGCATTGCCGGCAGAATATCAAAATGAACCGCAACTTGCATTAGGCAGTGGCGTGGCCGGTCTGGACCACACCCATACTATTCTGCGTGAGGCTGCTAATTACCTGAATGACGAGGGCATACTGATTGTAGAAATCGGCCATAATCGCGAAGCACTGGAAGCGGCATATCCAAACATTGTATTCAATTGGCTAGATGTTTCGTCAGGCAATGAATTTGTATTTTTACTGACCAAATCACAGCTAGCGCAATCGAAATTATCATAATTACAGCCCAAACCCGTTAGCCTTAACGCTATTTCACTTATAAATTTCAGCAGGTCACATTATTTTGAACACTTCACAAACTACCAGCCACACCATTAGCCCAACCATTAGTTGGCTAGAGGCTGGTAAAACTAAAACCGGGATATGGCATTCTGAAAATGATGCGCCAGTACCAAAAAAAATACAAATCGCAGGCGATACCATTAAAGCAGATGACGCTTATAAACTTTGCTGCGAAGGTACAGCCCTACTTTGGCGCGGTGATTTCCAAAATGCCAAGCTGCTGATGCAAGCACTTTCGCGCAGGATTGACCGCCCACGTAAAAAACCAAAGAAAACGGGTGACACCATGCTTCTGGCGTTTCACTTGCATCGCCAGGCGCAATCGCAAAAGGCGCGTATTCTAGGCATGTTAGTCATTGAATTAAACGTTGGCTACAATATCAACTTACGTCGCGCACCTGATGTAAAAGCCGCTTGTGAACATGCTTATGGTAAAAGTACACAAACCATTGTGGTGTCATTACGCGAAATCCTGGGCTTAGTTGGCGCCTATGAGTGGAGTAAAAATGGCGTTGAAATTAGTGTCATTAACAATAAAATCTACCCAAGTTACGGTGTGTTTTCACCAATCCGTGGTGAATATTTAGATTTAGTGGATGTTGCTCCGTTACCCGTTCCTTGTAATCTTGCATTTGACATAGGCACGGGTACAGGCGTATTGGCTGCGATACTTGCCAATCGCGGCGTTACAAAAGTTGTTGCAACCGACAACTCACACCGCGCTTTAGATTGCGCACTAAAAAACATCAACCTTTTAGGGCTAAAAGCCAATGTCACATTGGTTGAAGCTAATCTTTACCCGAAAGCCAAAGAAGGTAAAGAAGAGTTCGGCAAAGCAGATTTAATTGTATGTAATCCACCATGGTTACCCGCACATCCAAGCTCAGCACTTGAATCTGCAATATACGACGAAAAGAGCCAAATGCTCAAAGGCTTTTTAAATGGCTTAGCTACGCATTTAAATGACACAGGTGAAGGCTGGCTAGTACTTTCTGATTTTGCGGAACACTTAGGATTAAGAACCCGAGAAGAACTATTAGGCTGGATAGCTGCTGCAGGTTTAAAGGTCATTGACAGGGCAGACACTAAAGCAAGGCATGGCAAAACATTAGATGCCAGCGATCCGCTACATGCTGCGCGCAAAGCTGAAGTTACTTCGTTGTGGAGATTGGCTAAAAACTAACTTCGCCCGTCACTCCAGCAAAGGCGGAAATCTAGCAATCTAAATACAAACATTTTTACAATAAACAGCCATTCTTGACCACCACCTTGACTGGATACCAGCCTCCGCTGGTATGACGGCAGTGAAGATTGCAACTTAGTGAGAAGACAAACAATAGTGAAATCTAACCTGATTTTAAATCCCCTGCTATCGCGCCTATATTGCACGCCATCATGGGAGTTTTCGGCAATCGGCTGTCTGAGCAACGCGAGTTTCGATTGACGCTCGTGATGGTGGGCAATACAGGAAATAAGCGGTAGGGGGTAGCCTTTTCTTTGGTTTCTTTCTTTTGGCTAAGCAAAAGAAAGAAACTCGCTAGTCGCGCGAGAGCGACTCAACTAAGCTTCTCTCTCTAATTTAGCTTGAAACTGAATATAATAATCATTCCAAAAACTAAACGCTAATGGCCAACTGGAATAAGTTTCTTGACATCGTGCCAAAGCTAAATCAATGGCTTCCATTGCAGCGATGGTATCTTCTGGATCATCAAGTTGACCATCCATAATCAGACCATAAACGCATAAACCAACAGTTGACATAAACTTATCAAAACTAGGCTCAAACTTGTCCTTACCAAGCCAAGTTTTTTTGCCGTAATTTTTTGCACAAACTTCCATATCAATAAGTAGTTGCTGTAAGTCTCTTATAGTATTCGGATATCTTGCAATAAGTATTACTTCTAAGCTACGATTTGTTGCCATCACCCCTCCCTTAGACTTATCCTCTCCCTCTATTCCTATCACTTTTCTTCTGCATTGCAGACGCAGTCAAATCACTCGTCTGCCTAACTCGTCGATTAGCAGATTTTCTAGGTGCAGGCTTTTTAGCCTCTGAGTTACGTGCAGCATCCGTTTTACCGCGATAAGGTCTGGCCTCACCTTCAGCCGCATCACGTGGCGGTCTATCTAATGCACTTACGCGTTGTTTACGGACTTTAGGCATAAACACCGTAGTCGCTTTTAGTTTTTCGCGTTGTGTGAGTTGTCTCAAAGGTGCGCTGGGCACTGGCAAATCTGCCCATTCTAGCAAGCCAACTACTTCTTTTTGCTCTAGCTTTAGCATTTGTCCACGTTTAACACGAGGTGGAAGATTAACTGGTCCAAAACGCACCCGCATCAAACGGCTTACGGGTAACTGAAATGCTTCGAATAAACGTCGTACTTCGCGGTTACGACCTTCGCGCAGAATGACTTGATACCAATGGTTAGCACCTTCACCGCCTTGCGCACTAATGCTATCGAAGTTTGCCGGGCCGTCTTCTAGTTCAATCCCTTCTGTCAATTGCGTCATTTGGCCTTCAGTCAGTTCGCCAAAAATACGCACTGCATATTCGCGTTCAACTTCGTAGCGCGGATGCATGAAACGATTCGCCAACTCACCTGAAGTAGTAAATATCAGCAAGCCGCTAGTATTCATATCTAAACGGCCAATCGCGATCCATTTGGCATTTTTCACTTTTGGCAGTTTATCGAACACGCTTGCCCGGCCTTCAGGATCATCCTGGCTGACGATTTCACCTTCAGGTTTATGGTAAATCAGTACCTGAGGAAGTTCGGCAACAAAAGGCAACTTTAAAGGACGGCTATCTAAACGCACCAAATCATATTGCGTGACTGCGGCGCCGACTGTGGCGGTTGCACCATTGATAGTGACGCGTCCACTGGCAATGAGTAACTCCATATCACGGCGTGAGCCTAAGCCAGCCAGCGCTAAGAGCTTATGCAGCCTTTGTGTAGGCTCTGGCGGCGCGTTTGGATCAGCAGGTAATTGCGTGAAATTGGTTTTAGGGCGGCGAGGTGTTGCCTGTGGATCGCGCTGGGTTTTAAAGGGACGTGCCATATGGATAAACTATTGATTGTAATAGTGCATTTTACCGCAGTTACTCGTTAATCAATAAGATTTAATATTTGATTTATATGTGATGTAAATGGCTTTACAGTTTAGCTGCCAAATAATGTTTATAGGCAAATAATATTTACAGGTCTAGCGGAATCTCTTGTTGTGCAAAATCTTCCATTGGCGGCAGTTCAGCCAGCGAACGCAAATTAAGGTCATCTAAAAAGTGTTTGGTAGTGGCATACAAAGAAGGCCGGCCCGGCACTTCCCGCTGGCCAACCACATCCACCCAGTCGCGCTCTTGCAACTGGCGCATGACATTTGGATTTACCGCCACGCCGCGAATTTCTTCAATATCGCCACGGGTGACTGGTTGCCTGTATGCAATGATTGCTAATGTCTCCATCACCGCACGCGAATATTTTACCTGCTTATCTGGATTCAAACGGGCTAAATGTGTGGCATATTCAACCCGTGCTTGAAAGCGGTACCCTGATGCCACTTGCACTAATTCCATGGTGCGTGCTGACCAGTCTTGCTTTAATTCATCTAGCAGCATGCGTAAGGTAGTACGCTCCATGCGGTCTGCAAATAAACGCGTCATATCCTCTAAAGACAAGGGCTCATGCGACGTTAACAATGCCGCTTCTAATACGTTTTTTAATTCTGTGATGTTATTGGTTTCACTCATGATGCTTACTCATGGCTATTGATTTGAACGTAGATGGGCGAAAAAGGTGCTTGCTGTGTCATGCGCAGCAAGCCTTCACGTGCAAGCTCCAGTATCGCTAAAAAACAAACGACTAATTTAGGGATGCCATCTTGCACCACATCGAATAATTGCGAAAACTCTAGCATATGATCAGTTTTTAAGCGACGCAAAATAATACTCATATGCTCACGCACAGAAAGCTCAGCTTTACCTACTTTGTGATGTTGAAAATTACTAGCGCGTTTAAGCACATTGCGCCAAGCCTCGGCCAAATCATCCAAACTGACTTCTGGTGGTTTAACTTCGCTGATATGTTGATAATAAGCACTTGCCACACTTATGGCTTTACCGACTTTGGGCATTTCGTCCAGCCTTTGTGCTGCTAGTTTAATAGCTTCGTATTCCATTAAACGACGTACCAGCTCAGCTCTAGGGTCATCTTCCGATTCAATTTCGGCAGGCTTTGGCAGCAACATCCGTGATTTAATCTCAATCAGCATCGCCGACATCAGCAAATAATCGCCAGCAAGTTCCAGCTTGATTGCGTGCATCTTTTCTACATATACCATGTATTGACGCGTTAAGTCCGCCATTGGAATATCTAAAATATCAAGATTATGTTTACGGATTAAATACAGCAGTAAATCAAGCGGGCCTTCAAATGCTTCTAAATAGACTTCTAGCGCATCGGGCGGAATGTATAGGTCGTGCGGTAACTCAGTAAATGCTTCACCGTGAATGCGTGCATCTAAAGTGAGCTGCGTTTGCATGCGAGGCTCAATGACCCACTGATTTTGAAAACACGTTAATGACAACAACCCCCGCAATAATCAAACCCATGCCTATCATCGCGGGAACGTCTAGCGTCTGTTTATAAACAAGCCAGCCAATGATGGAAATGAGCACAATACCCAAGCCAGACCAAATAGCGTACATGATGCCGACAGGCAGCACACGCATACTGATCGTCATAAAATAAAAAGCCACACCATAGCCAGCGACCACAATTAACGAGGGCCCAAGCCTGGTAAATTCATTTGAAGCTTTTAATGCAGTTGTAGCAGTAACTTCTGCAACAATTGCGATTGCTATAGCTAACCAGTGATTCATTTCAGCTCCATACAATAAAAACTTCGCGGGTAAAACTATTTAGGAATAATTCAAGCCCATTGCATCACGCACATCACGCATGGTTTCACGCGCTAATTTACGTGCTTTCTCACAGCCTTCTGCCACAATATTTTTAACTAAAGTTGGATCTTCAGCATATTGTTTTGCACGTTCTTGAATCGGTTTAAGCTCAGCTAAAACACCCTCAATCACTGGCGCTTTACATTCTATGCAGCCAATGGATGCGCTTTTACAGCCAGCCTGCACCCAGTCTTGCGTCGCTTGATTTGAATAGATTTGATGTAATTGCCATACCGGGCATTTTGCAGGATCACCTGGGTCCGTACGGCGCACGCGTGCAGGATCGGTAGGCATGGTTTTGATTTTTTTAGCGACTGAATCTACATCTTCACGCATGGAAATGGTGTTGTTGTAAGATTTAGACATTTTCTGCCCATCTAAGCCTGGCATTTTCGAAGCTGGTGTCAGTTTGTAGTCTGGCTCTAGCAAAATCATTTTGCCGCCGCCTTCTAAGTAACCAAGCAGTCGCTCTTTATCACCCATGCTCATGCCTTGCTGCTCCTCAATCATGGCACGCGCTGACTCTAAAGCCTCTTCATCGCCGCTTTGTTGATAGGCAGTGCGCATTTCTTCATAAAGCGCACCGCGTTTGCTGCCTAGTTTTTTAATGGCGGCTTCAGCTTTTTCTTCAAAACCTTTTTCTTTGCCATAAATATGATTGAATCGGCGCGCGATTTCACGGGTAAATTCAATATGTGGGATTTGATCTTCGCCAACAGGTACTTGCGTGGCTTTATAAATCAGGATGTCGGCGCTCTGCAATAAGGGATAGCCCAAAAAGCCATAAGTAGATAAATCTTTACTGGATAGTTTTTCTTGCTGATCTTTATAAGTAGGCACGCGTTCTAGCCAACTCAGCGGCGTAATCATGCTTAATAGTGTATGTAACTCTGCATGTTCTGGTACGCGCGATTGAATGAAAATCGTTGCATTCGCAGGATCCACACCAGCTGCCAGCCAATCAATCACCATCTCCCACACGCTCTCTTCAATGATTTCTGGCGTGTCGTAATGTGT
>JBDSHU010000162.1:0-4868 GCA_039918335.1 Methylotenera sp.
ATCGCGCTGATAGAGCGTTTTACTGAAGCTTCTGCGCCTTGACCAATCGCCATCATTAATACCACTGCGCTCACGCCAATTACCATGCCTAACATGGTTAGAAAGGTACGCAAGCGGTTTGCGCCCATGGCGTGCCAGGCCTCTCCCAGCGTTGCACTAAACATGATGAGGCCTTTGCAAAACTACTGCGCTCAATAATTCTGCGTTAAAAAATGCCTCAAAATCCTCACATATAACCCATATGCTGCGGTTTTTCGCCATTTTTTGCCTCGCCTTATCATCGCTCGTGACGTTTTTCAAAGCCCTCATTGCAGCTCCTCACTTATAGCATTGCTATGAATGTCTTTAGTACGTGTATCCTGCACGATTTTCCCATCTAAAAACCGTACCTGGCGGCGTGCATGTTCGGCAATGTCAGCCTCATGGGTCACCAAAACGATGGTGATGCCTTCGTTATTCAACTGCCCAAACAGTGTCATAATTTCTTCACTAGTTACGCTATCTAAATTACCGGTTGGCTCATCGGCAAGAATAAGTCGCGGCTGGTTAATGAGTGCGCGTGCAATCGCAACACGCTGTTGCTGGCCGCCTGATATTTGATTAGGGCGAGAGTGAATGTGATTGCCTAAACCTACTTTTTCCAGGAGTAATTTAGCGCGCGCATGACGCTCACTTTTTTCTATGCCTGCATACACCAGTGGCAAAGCAACGTTGTCCAGCAGGCTGGAGCGTGAGAGTAAATTAAACCCTTGAAACACAAAGCCTATGGTTTTATTGCGCACTTGGGCGACGGCATTTTCTTCCATGGTGGCCACTGCATGCCCATCCAGCACATATTGCCCTTTGGTCGGTTTATCCAAGCAGCCCAGAATATTCATGAAGGTAGATTTACCAGAGCCAGAAGGACCCATAATAGCAACGTAATCGCCGTTATCAATCCGTAGATTAACGTCTTTTAATACCGGAAATGGTCCAGCGGCAGTTTGGTAATCTTTAAACAGATGACGGACTTCAATGACACTTGCTGGCTTAGTCAAAATATTCAACCTAGAACATTCTAGGCGCGCGCATGTTGCCGCCAGTTTGAGCTTGACCATTGGCTTGTAATTCACCAACGATTACTTCAGTCCCTACGTTTAAATCTTGGCTGTGTGAGCCTTGTGCACTGACTTCGGTGAATCGACCATCTGTAATGCCAACGCGCACTCTGACAGGCGAAGGCTTGCCGTCTTTTAGTACATAAATCTTGCCTGCGCTAAGGTCTTCATTTTTATTTCTTTTTCTATTGCCATTTTTGCCCATACCTTCCTTTTGACCGTCACCTGCAACATTTTTGTCGTCAGCTTTAGGTTTATAGCGCAATGCTGCATTAGGCACGAGCAAGGCTAGTTCGCGGTTTGCTACAGCGATATTTACATAGGCTGTCATGCCCGGCAGTAACACCTGATCACTGTTATCTACCGATACCACCACATTGTAAGTCACCACATTTGATGTATTGGTGGAATTCAATCGCAGTTGTTTCACTACACCTTCAAAATTGCGATTTGGGAACGCGTCCACATTGAATTTAACTTTTTGACCTACTTTGATGTTGCCAATATCAGCTTCTGCAAAACTGGTATCAATTTGCATTTTTGCTAAATCTTGTGCAATTTGAATCAAGGTCGGCGTTTGGAAACTTGCTGCAACGGTTTGCCCAACATCCACAACGCGATTTACCACAATGCCAGAAACAGGAGAGCGAATGATCGTGAAATTCAAATTGGTTTGGTCGCGGGTTAATTGTCCTCTTGCGCTATCTAACTGTGCTTTTGCAGACTTAAGTACCTGAACTGAGGTATCCAGCTCTTGTTTTGAAACGAACTCCTGGTTATATAATTCACGCATACGCCTTTCATTCGCTTGTGCCAACTCAACGGAAGCCTGATTGTTACGTACGCTACCTTGCGATTGGGTAATTTGCGCCATGAAAAGTGCGTTGTCTAATTCCAGCAATATCTCGCCTTTTTTGACCTCATCGTTAAAATCCACATAAAGTTTTTTAACGATGCCTGACACCTGCGTACCCACGCTAATCAGGCTAACTGGGTTCAAGGTACCGTTAGCCGACACAGACTGTTCGACGTCGCCTTGTGTCACTTCATCCAAACGATATAAATCTTCAGGCTTTGCTTGGTGCGTGCTTTGATAGTAATAATAAGCTGCCGCAGCTAACGCCACGAAAATAATAGTAAAGATAATTGTTTTAAATGATTTCATGGGTGACTAGTATTTGGTTAGTGTTAATTGGTTTTAGTCATGCTAAGTGCTGAATTGGGCAATGATTGAATCATCGCATTATCTAATGCGCCCATGGCCTGTGCCAAAGTTGCACGGGTAATGTTTGCATTGAGCATCGCTTGAATTCTTTGCTGACGGGCACTGGCTAGTGCGCTTTGCGCATTGACAGTGTCAATAATATTGCCTACGCCAGCCTTGTAACGTCCCAATGCAACGCGGTAAGATTCTTCTGCGCTTTTAACCAACACATCTGTCGCTGTCACAGACTCAAGCGCAGTGCGCAGATTCTGGTAGGCACTCCAAACATCCAAAGAAATTTGCAAACGTAAGCGGTCACGCTGCGCGGCACGTAAATCTGCGGTGGCTTCAGCAGCGTGGATTCTGTAAGTTGGCGCAAAGCCACTAAATAACGGAATCGCTACAGTAAATCCCAAGGTGGAATTATTGCTGGTGGCTAAGCTCGAGCCATCTTGCAGATTATTTGACATGGAAATTGAGATGGTGGGTTTAGCCGCAGATTTACTGGCTTCTATATTAGCTTCTGCCGCTTTAACTTGCGCTTCACTGGCAATGAGGTCAGGGCGACGAGTGCTTGCCTGCTCAATCAATGTATTTACATTTTCTAAAATTCCCGTAGATGGATTTGCTGCATCAGGTGCTTGGGAATTGCTGACGAGTGAAATCTTCTGGTTTGCTGGCAAGCCCATTACATTGGCTAAATTACCGTAAGCGGTTTGCAAATTACCTTCACTGGTAATGCGCGTGAGGGTGAGTTGTGCATAAGCGGTTTGTGCCTGCAATTTATCGGCGGGAGTTGATACGCCGGCTTTGTAGCGCGCATCTGCTGCTTTAAAACTTTCGCTGCTGGCACGCTCTGCTTCTAATGCGGCCTCTAGCGCTGCAATGTTGGCTTGCACTTGATAAAACGCCACCGTGGCTGATAAAAGAATGGTTTGCACTGTGCTGCTTTGACTGGCACTGGCGGATAACAATAGTTGACGCGCATTCTCCAGGTTTGCATCGCGATTGCCAAAATCATACAAAAGATAACTCGCGACTAAGTTATTACTCAAATTCAGACTAGGATTGCTACGCGAATTAGATTCTGGATGCAACACATTGATATTGCCTGAAATATTGTCAGTTAACGATGGCAGATAAGCAGATTTTGCAATGCCCAGCTGTGCTGCCTGCACGCGCGCATTCGCCCAAACTTCCCGTGTTTGCGGATTGTTGCAAAGACTCGTATCTGCTACGTCCGCCAAGGTAAGCGGCTTAGCTAAATTATCCTTAGTTTCAGCACAGGGCGAGTTAGGCTCTCTATACCCATCAGGTAATTTAGGATGCGTTAAAAATTCGGTATGTAAAGGGTCGCCGTCTTTATACCAGATTGAGCTTTCAGCAAAGGTTTGACCAGCTACAAACATTAACCCAGTTAAAAGTAAGCATTTTTTTATTTGAATTTTAGACACAATTTTATATATAGTAATTCTGAAAAATTTAGGGTTTCAAGATAGGCATATTTCAATAATATGACCAGCAATATGCATTTTTAATAAGGACAAATTATATAGAAGTTCATCTTACATAATTGTTGCAATTATAAATGAGAACGGTTATCATTTATGTCTAAATTTACATCACTTGTGAAACATTTACACGGTTTAACATGTAGCAGCGTATTTTTTATTATAGCCAGCCAACGGTAAACCACCTCTAGCCAGCCATCAACATTTAGAGGAGTTATATCATGCAATTAAATTCATTGAAACGGAAACAATTATTTGCTGCAGTACTATTAACATTATCTGCAAATGTTGGCGCTCACGCTATATGGATTGAGCCGGTGGCAGGTGCCACGCACGTATGTTTTGGTGAGTATGATGCAAATTTACGTGAAAAAACGGGCGGTACTTTAGATAAAATCACCCCAGATAAAATTGCTTTGTTAGACGCTTCAGCGTCAAATGCGGCTGAAAAAATCAGTTTTACACGTCAAGTGGATTATCTGTTGCTTACTAATGCAAATTTGCAAAATCAGCCAATTCAAGACCAGCCAATTACAGATAAGCAGTCCCTAATCTTGCAGGTTACAAAATCAAAAGTGCGTGATTCAAAAGATCCCAAAATTGGCATGGTAAAACCGATGCAATATGCAAGATTTGCAACTGCTGAGATTGAACCAGCTTCAGCTTTAGCGTTGGATATTCAGCCAATTACTAAGAATACCTACAGGCTGAATTTGAATGGTAAGCCATTAGCAAAAACTAAACTTATGGTCACTGCGCCAAATCAGTGGCAACGAGAGTTAAAAACGAATGATGCAGGTGAAGTGAGTTTTGATAAGCCTTGGGATGGCTTATATGTAATCGAAGCTTCGTATGTGGAGTCAATAAAAGGCGAATTTGAAGGTGAAAAATATGACGCTATTCGTCATGTAAGTACTTTAAGCATAAGTACTTTAAGCACTCGCAAATAAATAGGTATTAAAAAAATAAATAAGCATTCGTTATCAGGTGCTAAGCAATACAAAATAACTTAACAAAACTATATCAAGCCAGCCAACGGTACATCCTCTAGCCAGC
>JBDSHU010000163.1:0-5603 GCA_039918335.1 Methylotenera sp.
AAACAGTGATGCGCCGTTATGGCATTGAAAATCCTTACGAGCAGCTTAAAGAACTCACGCGTGGCAAAGGCGGTATCAACAAAGCTTCATTGCATATCTTTATTAGCGGCTTAACTATTCCTGCAGAAGCTAAACAAGCGCTTTTAGAGATGACGCCTGCTAGTTATATTGGTAAAGCTGTAGATTTGGTGAAATGGATTGATTAACTTTCAGGAGTTATCACATTGAATACTGATAAAAATAACCCGAGACTTGCAGTACTGATAGATGCAGACAACACCTTCAGGGTTATTGATATTGTCGATGAACTGTTTGAAGAAATATCCAAATTTGGAGACGCCAGCGTCAGGCGTATTTATGGCGACTGGACACAAACTCAGTTAGGTCGTTGGAAAGATATACTACCAAAACACGCAATCCAACCCATACAGCAGTATGCCAATACAAAAGGTAAAAACGCAACTGATAGCGCACTGATAATCGACGCGATGGATTTGCTCTATCAAGCACCTTTGGATGGCTTTTGCATTGTTTCAAGCGACAGTGATTTCACTAGACTTGCGATTCGTTTCCGTGAAGCAGGTAAGCTGGTATATGGTTTTGGTGAAGAAAAAACACCGGAGTCTTTAAGAGCAGCATGTAATAAATTTATCTATATTGAGATTCTATCTCAACAAAAAATTGCTATAGCTATAGATAATTTAAAAGATGTGCAAACTCAATTAGAAGCATCTAATGAAGAGCTTAAACATTCCACTGCTGAAATTTCAGAAATAAATAGTCTCGCCGCGCCGGGCGTCAAAAAAACCTCAAAAGAATTAGCGCAGGATACAAAACTCATCACACTCATCCGTTCAGCCATAGATGCATTATCGGAAGATGATGGCTTCGCGCATATGGGTGAAACTAAAAAACATATCGTCAAAAATTTCTCTGCATTTGACTCACGAAATTACGGCTACGCAAAGTTTAGTGATTTAATTAAAGCCACGGGCCTCTTTGAAGTTGATACTCAAAAGCAAAGAATCAAGGATAAAAGGAAAAAATGAACGAAATTTTAGTTCTCTATTACTCACAAGGCGGTGCAGTGCGTGAAATGGCACAACTCATTGCGCGCGGCGTGGAAAGCGTGACTGGGATAAAAGCGCGCATACGCACCGTGCCCAAGGTTTCAACAAACTGTGAAGCCACTGAATCAGATATACCCATTAGCGGTGACCCTTACGTTGAGTTAAATGATTTAGAAGAGTGTATAGGCTTGGCACTAGGAAGCCCTACCCGCTTTGGCAATATGGCGGCGCCGATCAAGTATTTTTTAGATGGCACCGCTGGTTTGTGGTTAAAAGGCACGCTCATCGACAAACCTGCCGCGGTATTCACCTCTACCGGCTCTATGCATGGCGGCAATGAAACCACATTAATCACCATGATGCTGCCGCTTATGCATCATGGCATGCTCATGGTTGGACTGCCTTACTCTGAACCTGAATTAACCAGTACACAATCTGGAGGTACGCCATATGGTGCTAGCCATATTGGCGGCTCTATGGACGATAAAGCCATCACCACAGATGAGCGTAAATTATGTTTAGCGTTAGGCAAACGTTTGGCACAAACAGCATTAAAACTAGTTGCATGAGGTTATAAATAATGAGTCTAGCATCCGAAGCCCGTCAGTTTTTACGCGCTACACACAGTGGCGTACTTTCAACTATTTCATCAAAATTCGCAGGTTATCCTTTTGGCTCAGTTGCGCCTTTTGTGTTAGATCATAGTGGCCAACCTATTGTTTTAATTAGCACCATTGCTGAGCACACTAAAAACATCATCGCTAATCCCAAGGTTTCATTATTAGCATTTGCCGGTGATGAAGATCTACAAGCCAGCGCACGCTTAACCTTAATTGGCGAGGCTAAACAGATAGATAAAGAAGATGTGAATTACCGCGCTCGTTATTTACGCTATTTTCCGCAGGCTGCTGGTTATTTTGAGACGCATGATTTTAACTTTTATCGCATTGAAATCGCGCAAGCAAGATATATCGCAGGCTTTGGAAAAATGGGCTGGGTTTCGGGAAAAGAGCTTACAGGTATCGAGCTAGATGGTAGCAAACTTATCAATGCATCATCTCTATTAGCTATTCAAGAAACCGCGATCATCGACCACATGAATGCAGACCACGCACATAGCTTGATTGCTTATAGCAGGCATTTTCACCAAATTGAGGTAACTAATCCGCAAATGCTAGGAATTGATAGCGATGGTTTTGATGTTAGTGTGAATATTACTGAGACCAATCAAACAAAAATCCTGCGCTTTAATTTTGAGCAACCTATTCATGATGCACAATCAGCCAGAGCCGCACTGGTAGCAATGTCAAAAGTAGCAAAAGTATGATTAATACTATTGATCAAAAGCAACCAATAATTAAAGCATTGCGATTAGGCGCAATTATTAGCCTCATCGCCCTAATATTTTTGTGCCTCGCTTGGGAAAGTGTTTTAGCACCGCTAAAACCTGGCGGTAGTATGCTCATGTTAAAAGCAGCCATTTTACTAGTGCCTTTATTTGGCATTTTGCATGGTAAACGTTATACCTATCAGTGGGCGAGCATGTTTATATTATTTTATTTTACCGAAGGCGTGGTGCGCGCTTGGTCTGATGTGGGACTCTCGGCAAAGTTAGCCACTGTAGAGATTGTGCTGTCCATCATGTTTTTTATATGCACCATTTTTTATGCCCGACTCACGCGTGCGCATCATTCTCAAGCTTAAAATAAAGTTTTATTAAAAAAACAACACGTAAACAATAAGTATTTACACGAGTCCCGTACTAAATCACTTGTCTTCTACTATAATTTAAGCATGAAAATTTTACTCTCAAATGATGATGGTTATTTTGCCTCTGGCCTCAATATACTGGCAGAACATATTGCCAAAATAGCCGAGATTACTGTGGTAGCCCCTGAAAGAAATAGAAGCGGCGCGAGTAACTCACTTACTCTGGATAGGCCATTAAGCGTTAAAAAAGCATCTAACGGCTTTTTTTATGTGAACGGCACACCTACAGATTGCGTGCATATTGCGTTGACTGGGCTAATGGACACGATGCCAGACATGGTGATTAGCGGCATTAACGACGGCGCTAACATGGGTGACGATACCATTTACTCCGGCACAGTGGCGGCAGCGACAGAAGGCTATTTGCTAGGTATTCCCTCTATTGCAATTTCAATGTCGCAACACAACTCGACCCATTTCGAAACTGCTGCCAGAGTAGCCGTTGAACTGGTGGAACATTACATTAAAAATGGTATTCGGTCGTCTACATTGCTAAATGTAAATGTACCTGACATTCCGTATGATGAACTTAAAGGCCGTGTAGTGACACGTTTAGGCAAACGTCATAAGGCGGAGCCAGTTATTCAGCTTAAAACGCCGCGTAACGAAACGGTTTATTGGGTA
This sequence comes from Methylotenera sp., assembly GCA_039918335.1. Classification (GTDB taxonomy): domain Bacteria; phylum Pseudomonadota; class Gammaproteobacteria; order Burkholderiales; family Methylophilaceae; genus Methylotenera. The sequence continues at coordinate 3,465 of JBDSHU010000163.1, forward strand.
GGTCCTGCCGGATTGCCGAATGACGGCGGCGAAGGTACTGATTTTTATGCAGTTGCCAACAATCAGGTATCAATTTCACCAATTCAGGTCGACTTAACTAAACACGCACAACTTGCTGAAATCAAAGATTGGCTGGGCATCTAAATTGGTGTTCGCAAGACCTACACAAGCAGGCATAGGCATGACATCCTTACGGACGCGTGAGCGTATGCTGGTACGCTTGCGCGAACAAGGCATTAAGGACGAAGTCGTGCTTTCTGCGATTTCTGCAATTCCACGCCATATATTCGTTGATGAGGCACTCTCTATTCGTGCATATGAAGATGTAGCGTTGCCGATCGGATTTAGCCAAACCATCTCCCAGCCTTATATTGTGGCACGTATGACAGAGGTCTTGCGTAACGGCAAGGCGATGGACAAAGTTCTGGAAATTGGCACCGGTTGCGGTTATCAGACGGCTATATTGTCTAAATTAGCAAAAGAAGTGTATTCCGTTGAGCGTATCCGTCCACTAGTCATGAAAGCACGCGGGCATTTGCGCGAACTTAAATGCGTCAATGTAAAACTTGACCATGCTGACGGCAACATGGGCTTGAAACAAATAGCGCCATTTGATTGCATTATGGTCACAGCCGCAGCCAGCCATATTCCGCAAGACCTTTTGGACCAACTCGCTATTAATGGCCGCTTGGTGATTCCAGTGGGTACGGATGAACAAATCTTGTATTTGGTCGAGCGAATAGCTGAGTCCAAATATCGCCATACTAAACTAGAGGCTGTGAAATTTGTACCCTTACTTGGCGGCATTTCTTAGTGGTACCTTCCGTAGTAGCGCACAGTAATATTTCCAAAGTAATGTTAAATGTATAGCGGTAAATTCTTAATGATAGGCAACTCATACAAATTAGTATTATTCACGCTACTTTTAAGTCTCTCGAGCTGTAGCAGTAACCCGCCCGCACCTGTGGTCGACCGATTACCTAGCAATAAAACGACTCCCGATAATTCCGGTGTTGCTAAAACACCTGCGAAACCTATCACTGGCAGACCTACTTACAAAACAGGCGACTGGCGACCTGATACGTATATTGTGAAAAAAGGTGATACTTTATTTAGCATAGGCTTAGAGCATGGGTATGACTATAAAGAGATCGCTCAGGCTAATAATATTCCTGAGCCCTATCATATAAGAATAGGCCAATCCCTTAAATTAAGCGCTTTAAAAGACAAACCTGCCGCTACAGAATCCACAGCCAGTCAGGCGAATAGTGACGGGGTATTAATTACGCCCATTAATACTGAGCCTAGCGCGGCTGCAACTAATAGTAGCGCATCAACACCTAGTAAACCTACCGTATTGGCAATTAACGAACCTAAAGCGATACGTGAACCTTACAGCGATGATGCATTTAAAAAGCCGTTACCCGTTGCCAAGCCAGCCATCACTAAACCTGCTGACGATAAAACTGCAGTCACAGCTACACCTGATGCTACAGGTAAAGCGACTGTTGAGCCTAAGGCCGATGTAAAACCAGAACTTAAGCCAGAAACTAAATCTGATAGTACATCACCCGACGATATAGATTGGGCATGGCCAACTAAAGGCAAAATCACAGCTAACTTTAATGAAGGCGGAGGTAAAGGGATGGATATTGCAGGCACTACAGGCCAAACAATCATCGCGGCTGCCGCTGGCAAAGTCATTTATAGCGGGTCAGATTTACGTGGCTATGGTAAGTTAGTCATTATTAAACATAATGCCAGCTACTTATCTGTTTACGCCCACAATAGCCAAATTGTGGTAAAAGAAGGCCAGCAAGTAAACCGTGGACAAAAGATTGCAGAAATGGGCAATACTGATAGTAATACGGTAAAGTTACATTTTGAGATTCGCCGTCAAGGTAAGTCGGTTGATCCTAGTAAATATTTAACGAATAATTAAATTGTTTCGCACCCATCGGTATTTAACAAGGAATCAAATGGCGAATATAGACCCCAATAAATACAGCAAAAACAAAGACATAAAAGCCGAAAGCTTACTGAGCAACGTTGCCGCTATAGGGCGCGTAGTCCTAATGCTCATTGGTTTAATTGGTATTGCCTTAGAATTATTTCGAGAGGATGGATGGCTTAAGACTT
>JBDSHU010000164.1:0-4291 GCA_039918335.1 Methylotenera sp.
AATCTATACAAATGGCACCGCAATGAATGCGCTAAAATCCCCCATCATTTTTGTCGGTTTGTTAATAGTGAGTTCGCTTGCTCATTTATTTTTGGCGGAAGTACAAGCTGCGCCCAATGATAATTTAGGTCGCTTATTTAGTCGACCAAATGAACGTAATAACTTAGATTATTTAAGGCAAAATCAAAAGTTAAAAATCGTCATTCCCCAAGCTGACTCACAGTTAGATGACTTAACAGACGTTGTGCAAGCTGAATTGCCATCCCCAATTACTTTGCAAGGCTACGTTAAACGTAGCGATGGCACTAAAAGTACCCTATGGATCAATAATCAAGCTGTGCAAGAAGATAGCACGGTAGATAACGTGCAGATTGGTAAACTCAATCAGCAAGGACGTTCAAATCTAGGTGGCAGCTCAGAAGGCTTGGACGTAAAAATACCCGCGAATGGCAAACGTATTCGACTTAAAGCTGGCCAAGTATACGAACCCGAAACTAACCAAATAAAAGAGCTTAAGAATGTAGAAAAAGAAAAAAGACTTAATTTAGAAGAAATAGGTGTGCTTGATGTTGGTAATGACGTAACTGTTTCCAAACCTTGAAGAGAAATATACTCCGATTTGATATGGTATGTAATGGGCGCTCCTTTAATGACTGGCTATAGTCTCAAGAGCAAACAGGAGGGAGCATCTTTACTCATCTTTATGATGATAGTTGCAATGGTTATAGTAGCGACTATCTATTCTAAATATAACACCACTACGATAGCTATTGATCGCGATAAGAAAACAACCGATGCCCTTAAAAAGGCCAAGGAAGCATTAATTTATTACTCGCTTAATAGTACTTATTTAAATGGTGCGGCGTGCCTCAGCAGTACAAACTGTCCTCGGCCTGGAGATCTCCCATGTCCAGATAGAACAAACGATGGGACATCAGAAACAAGCTGTGGCAATGCAGCCGGAAGCAATCAAGCGTTTAGGTTAAACAGATTGCCTTGGAAAACTTTGGGGCTAGAAGATTTGACAGATGGTTATGGAGAGCGCTTATGGTACGCAGTATCTAACAATTATAAATACAATACCAGAACTCGTCCTTTAAATAGCGATACAACCGGTAGTATCACGATAAGAGATTCAACAGGAAAAGTGATTTACGATGCAGCAGCAGGTGGGGGAGTTGTAGCTGTAATTTTTTCTCCCGGTAATGCCATTACTCGTCAGGATGGGTATGTGCAAAATAGAAATGCTGCGGGGATAAATACAGCCAAAAATTACCTGGATAATATAGCGCTAAACGAGGATAACAGTGATTTTTCTGATGGAACTTCAAATGGATTCATATTGGGTCCAGTGAAAGACAATGCAGGTAATGTCATTTTAAATGATCGGTTTATTGTTATTACTAGAGATGAAATGGCCGCTGCTATGGAGTCTTATGTTCTGACCCAAGTTCGTGAGGCATTATTGACCTATTACAATGCAAACTCTTATTATCCTTATCCTGCAGCTTTTAGCGATACTACATGTATTGTAGCTACAGGTACGAATATTACTACTGGATGTAGCTCAGTAAACTCAAACTATAGAGGGAGAATTCCTGTTTTTAACTTAGATCAATTAGGGTCTACTTGGCTTTCTACATCTATTCTGAAAGGTCTTAGAGCAAGTAACTGGTTTCAGCAGAACTTATGGCGTGAATTGATTTATTATGCAATTGCACCTGACTGCGAAATTGTTACGACCAATTGCTCTGGTCTATTCCAAAAGTTAACTTTGAATAATGCCTTGCTAGCCCCAGCAAACACCAAGAATATAGTGGTTATTTCTGCAGGGAAAGCAATTGCTGCTCAATCCAGAGTGAGTAAAACTTCTGAACTGAATTATTTTGAAGGCGAGAATGCTTCGCCGCATGATCACGTATATAGCCGGTCATTAACAATTAACAATTCTTTTAATGATCGCGCAATGAGTATTCCATGAAAAAAAGATACTTAAAATGTAACACAGGCTTTACCTTGGTCGAAATGGCCATTTCACTCGTAATTGTGGGTTTACTACTCGGTGGAATGGCGTTGCCTTTACTTACACTTCAAGAGCAAACGACATTCAGTGAAAGCCGGCAGAAACTTACAGAGATAAGAGAGGCTATGATAGGCTACGGCATGTCACATGGGTATTTACCTTGTCCTGCTGTCTCAGTATCCAATGGGGCGGAAGATAGGAATGTGGGTACAGGTGCGTGTAACAAACGTGTAGGTTTTTTACCGTGGGCTGAGCTTGGATTTCAGAAGCTGGACAGTTGGGGGCATTTATATCGCTACAGTGTTTCAGCAAATTTTTCTAATTCGATCACAAAAATTATACTTACAAGTAATGGTGACATTACCGTTGTGGCTCGTGACATAAATGGAGCAACATCAAATATTTCAAATATTCCGGCGGTTGTGATGGGTCATGGTAAGTCGGCTTATTGGGCCTATCAGGATGATGGAACACAGGTTGCTGATACCTCTGCGACAAATATTGATGAAGATGTAAATGGAAGCCATGTAGCGGGCACAACTTTTTATACTAGAGATATAACGAAGAGTACAACTTCAATAGATGGTGAGTTTGACGATTTGGTTGTCTGGATTCCAACAAGTCTTTATATAAATAGAATGGTATCCGCAGGTCAATTACCTTGAGTGATCATAAATGAACGACAATCAACTTCTACGCTATAGCCGTCACATTCTGCTTCCACAAATTGGTTACGAAGGCCAAGAGAGGCTCGTTAATAGTCATGCTCTAATTGTAGGCGCTGGCGGTTTGGGTTCTCCAGTGGCTTTGTATCTCGCAGCGGGCGGGGTGGGTACGTTGACGATTTGTGATTTTGATACGGTTGACTTAACCAATTTACAACGTCAAATTGTGCATACCACACCATCAGTAGGCACTAATAAAGCGATTTCTGCGCAACAAACTTTGTTTGAAATTAACCCAAGTATTACCGTGAATACCGTATGCGTAAAATCAACGGAAGATGAATTTGCAAAATTAGTAGATTTAGCCGATGTGGTGATTGATTGCAGTGATAATTTTGCCACACGATACATACTTAATAGGCTGAGTGTTAAGTTTAAAAAACCTTTAGTTTCAGGCGCGGCGATTGGTTTTGAAGGCCAGGTAACTGTATTTGATATGCGATCAGAAACCAGCCCTTGCTATTACTGTTTGTTTCCAGATGCTGGTGAAGATGCAGAAATGCGTTGTGCGGAAAATGGTGTTTTTGCGCCGCTGGTTGGCATGATAGGTACAACGCAAGCTGCCGAAGCAATGAAGTTATTGATGGGCATAGGCGAAAGCTTGCAAGGGCGTTTGTTGCTTTTGGATGCGCAATCTATGGAATGGCGCAGTATTAAATTATCGAAAGACAGCCACTGTAAAGTTTGTAGCTAATGGATGGTCGATTCGGCTAATTTACATAGAGCCTATACATCTTAAAACCCGCTGCTAGTGACGTTGTATGAATTGCTAGTGATGGTGATTTAGAAGCCTCTGTGGCTGCCAGCATTTTTGCTCACAACGGCGAGGCTCTTACGTTCTTTTTTCATAAACTCATTACAGTGACTAAGCTATTTTCCGGCCACTAATGATTTAACTGCACCGACTAGGTCGCCAGGCATCACAATAATTTTACTATTTTCAGAAGATGACATTTTTTGCAGTGCGGTAATATAGCGGTCGCCTAATAAGAACATCGCAGAAGCGTTATTTTCTTTGACTGCTTCAGTAATGAATTTGATTGATTCAGCAGAGGCTTTAGCCGCCACCATTTGCGCTTCGGCATCTTTACGCGCAGCTTCTAAGCGTGCTTCTGCATTTAAAATTAACGATTGTTTTGCACCTTCAGCTTCCGTGACTACAGCCACGCGTTCACGTTCAGCCGCAGCCTGCCGTTCCATCGCATCCTGCATATTAGGCGAAGGCTTAATGTCTTGTATCTCAACAGATTTAACCGTTAAACCCCAATCAAGCGCCTCATCGGCAATGGCGGATTTAAGCTCAGCCTTGATGCGGTCGCGTGAGGTAAGGGCATGATTCAATTCCATTCCGCCAATAATAGAACGTAAATTAGTTTGCACCATATTGCGCATCGCTTCACGGAAATTTTCGATGCCATATACTGCACGTTCAATATTGCTTACCTTAATAAATGCAACTGCGTTTGCTAGAATCACTGCGTTATCTGCTGTAATGACTTCTTGCTGTGGTATTTCTAAAATAATATCCTTAGTAGTCACTTTG
>JBDSHU010000165.1:0-6783 GCA_039918335.1 Methylotenera sp.
AAGAAATATTGGTTTGGCACGATCCGACAAGTACTTTAATAATTCCATATCCTGAATAATGACAAAAGCCCAAGGTTCCTGATGAATTGCAGTAGGTGCCCGCACAGCCGCTTCCAGTAAAGCGCTAATGGTTACTTTATCTACTTTCCTTGTGTGATAGCTACGGACAGAGCGTCTAGCGAGTATTGTCTCGAAAATGGTCATTTCCAATTTAGGCCAGGGCACGATCTAATCACTCCCAATGAATCTAATCAAATTAAGTGTAATCAAGTACACACTATCAAGAATTTAACAGACAGATAATCCGCGTGAGCACGTATATTAATGGGGCAGGTATTAATAGGGCAGAAATTAACAAGTAATAACCGTTAACATTTTAATCATTAAAATGTTAACGGTTAGTTCAGGCGAAATAGGCGTTGGAATGCAGCAAGATTCAGCTGCTTAAATTACCTTCATGTGCAATTCGTGCAAGATCTAGCAGATTGATAGCGCCAGTTTTATGCATGATTTTTGATTTGTGAATTTCTACAGTGCGATGGCTGATTCCTAAGTGACGGGCAATCTCTTTATTGGGGTAACCTTGAATGGCTAGCAATACCACGTCCCGTTCCCGACCAGTGAGGTCAGCTAGACGAGATTGGGCGTTCTGATGATTACTATTTTCTGTCAATATGTTTTCCGATTCCCGAATAGCCGATCGTACCGAAGCTAAAAGCTTATCTCGTGTCACCGGCTTAGTCAGAAAATCAACAGCGCCAGCCTTGATGGCTCGGACGCTCATCGGAATATTGCCATGGCCAGTAAGAAAAATAACCGGTAATAAAATATTGCGTTTGGAAAGCTCTTCTTGTAGTTGCATGCCATCCATTATTGGCATGCGGATGTCAATAATGGCACACCCTAAATGTTGCGGTTGGCAGGCATTAAGAAAGCTTTCAGCATCCTCAAAGCTTTCCACAGCAATGCTTTCCTGGTCGAGCATCAACGTTAAAGAATCCCGTATTGCAGGATCATCATCAACGATAAACACGATTGCGTCAGTCGATTTCATGGCGCAAACGGTAGCGTGAAGTGGAAGGTAGCGCCTGTTTGAGTAACTGGCTCAATCCAGAGCTGACCACCATTGGCTTCGATCAATGCCCGACTGATAGAAAGTCCCATACCGATACCCTTAGATTTAGTTGTAAAAAAAGGCTCGAAAATGTGTTTAACAATCTCAGGGTCAAAACCTGGGCCCGAGTCTTGCACGGTCACATGTGCCATATTCATCTCGGCATTAGTGCGTACCTGGATGGTAATGGCAGTAGAGGGCATACCTGCGCCACGCATCGCTTCTACTGAGTTTGTCAGCAGGTTAACTAAGATCTTTTGCACTTGAATTCGATTGCCTAATACTTGAGGCATATCCGGTTGTAATTGCAGTACAGGATGAAATCCACCATAGCCGTTACTTAGGGTAAGATCCAATGCTTCTTTTACGACATCATTGATATCCAGTTTTTCTGAAACCAATTCACCTTTATGCAAAAAGGCCAGTAGTTCGTGCAAACTTTTTCCGGCACGTTGCGCCTGTGCTACGCAACCTTCAAGAGCGCGTTTTAACTTAATGGTATCAATGTACTTGTTTTGCAATGCATGCAACGCTACTTCGCTGTAGGCAGAAATTGCCCCTAAGGGCTGATTAAGCTCATGTGCTATTGCAGAGGCTGTGCTGGCGGCTACCTGTTGTGTAAAGAGTGTTTCAGTTTCAGTACGTTGCTCATGCAGTTTTCGTTCAAGCATCTTTTGTTCTGTTACATCTCTTACCACACCTATCAAGCGGGCTGCATGCCCATCTTCAAAGTGCATGCGCCCAACAGTAGTTATCCAGCGCTCAACCCCATCTTTAGGATTGATAATGCGATATTCTGAGTGATATACACCATTACTAGTTGGGTCAGACGCACGGTCAACAGCAGCTTGTCTTGCCTTGAAATCTTCTGGATGGACAGAAGCTATGAATTTCTCGTAAGTCACCACTTGATCAGAATCTGCACCCCATAACTCACCTATACGCTCATCGCAATGGAGGATGTTATGTTTAGGGTCGAAGTCATATACGCCTAGACCTGCAGCTTCCTTGGCTAGCCTTAGTCGTTCTTCGCTGATTCTCAATGCTTCCTCAGTCCGGTGGCGGTGATCTGCCACATATAACGTTAGGAGAATATAAAGTTGTCCCTGCTCCTTCATCGGACTCAGGCTGATGTCGACTGACAATTTCTGGCCATCATGGCCTAATGCGACTAGCGCTTTGCCCTCGCTTATGGGACGCTTTTCAGGTTTGTGATAAAAATCCTCACGGTAATAACGATGATGATTACGATATTGAAGTGGTAGAACGGTATCTATTGCAAGGCCGCAAAGTTCTTTCTCAGTGTAAGCAAGTAACTGTTGAGCTGATAAATTGGCATGAGTGATATGACCACTATCGTCTATCAGCAACATGGCATCTGTTGTTGCATCGAATAGTGTCTGAAAACCTAAACCTTGAGGTAGAGAGGTCAACCAATATCCTTATTGAATAATAGGGTACATCGTTAGTCAAGTCTACGATAAAAGGGCATGCCCTGTCTATTGGCCTGCATGCATATAAGGGCTAGCCCTTACGTGTTAGCACGAATTTACTCATTTCAGTTCGTCTATTACATTACGCACATTGGTGGTGCACGCCAAGCAGTTGTCGTTTGCAAGCGCTTGCACCGAAGTTGTTAAAATTTTAATTATTTAGGAAAATAATGAAACTCTTAAAAACAACAAATAATTCATTTGCGGACAACGAGCTGGCTATAAACGACGTAGCTAGACTGACCCTTTATGAAAACGGCATTATTAAAGAATGCAATAAAGCAGGAGCTGACATATTAGGTTGTGCGCCAAATACATTGACTCGGCTGAATATATCTACATTCTTGCCACGATTGGGCGAAGTCGCGTTATTGGTAGGTGAAAGGGTTAATCCTTATTTGCGCTTTCTTTCAAGAGTAGGTCATCAGTTTGAAATAATAAGTGTAAGTGGAGTACGCTACACAAGCCAATTGTTCTTTAATGAAGCGGAAAATTTAAGCCCCCATTGCTTGCGGATTATTATCCAGCCGATTGGACCACAGCCAGCATAGTCATCATTTAGCGGATTGGCTGATTTATTTAATAGGAGAACTATTAATAGGAGAACTAGGAGAAGAATTATGGACACAGATAACAAAGTCAATGTTCCTGTGACTACTGATAAAGAAAGCAATAAAGCTCAATGGTCTGTTTTAAATCCTATCCATGATGTGGAAAGAGCTTTTGGTCACTTTTTTGGGCGGAGATTGCCAATATTATGGCATTGGAATGACATTCCATCGTTAGATGGTATGTTTGAATTTGAAGGGCAACGGTTACCTAGCTTGGATGTGATTGATCGCGATACGGAATTCCTGATTCGTGCTGAGATTCCTGGCCTTGATAAAAAAGATATTAACGTCTCTATTTTTGATAACTTGCTCACTATTAAAGGTCAATCAAGTAACGAGAAAAAAGATGAGAAAGGTGATTACTACAGGCATGAGATTTCTTGCTCTTCATTTGCCCGTTCGGTCACTTTACCTGGAGCCGTTGATGCATCTAAAACAGTTGCAAACTTGAAAGATGGGATTCTTGAGATTGTCTTACCTAAGATAGAGACTTCTAAACGCCACAATATCACTGTGCAATGAGCGTTGTAGTTTCTTAAAGGTACTAAATTTAGCGAGCTGACTGGCGTTAACTTTAACGCCTAAACCAGCGTATTTAATCTTGATTAGGTAACGGTCACTGGTGATTCGGTGACCGTTACCATGTGTGCTTAGTCAGAAATCAAAGGTTAATACATTCATCGCACCGCCACTAGGTGCTACATTCCATTTTTTCAGCTCTCGGTAGGTACCTGCCGCGCTGGCATCATCCGCATCAATATTTTTCAGTAATTGATATGCAGGTTGGCAGGACTAAATATTATTTTCCCCGCATCAAAAAGAAGGCTGCCAGTATAAGCGCTACCAATACGAGCAAGCCTTCCATTTTTATTTCACCACTTCTTTTAGCTGTTCCAGAATCGCCGGGTTATCCAGCGTTGAGATATCAGAAGTAATTTCTTCACCTTTGGCCAAGCTACGCAACAACCTGCGCATAATCTTACCAGAGCGGGTTTTAGGTAAATTGTCACCAAAGCGAATTTCATCTGGTTTGGCGATTGGGCCGATTTCTTTACCTACCCAATCACGCAGATTCGCCACGATTTTCTTTGCTTCTTCACCTTCCGGGCGTTTACCTTTTAGCACCACATAAGCGACCACAGATTCGCCTTTAATATCGTGTGGTTTACCCACTACGGCTGCTTCGGCAACCAATGGATTCGATACCAATGCAGATTCAATTTCCATTGTGCCTAAGCGGTGACCAGACACGTTGAGCACGTCATCAATACGACCCATAATGGTGAAGTTACCTGTTTTGGCGTCACGTACTGCGCCATCACCGGCAAGATAAATTTTGCCGCCTAAATCTACTGGGTAGTAGCTGGAAATGAAGCGTTCGGGGTCATTGTATATAGTGCGTATCATCGATGGCCATGGCTTTTTGATGACCAATAAACCGCCTGTACCCCATGGAACATCGTTGCCGGTTTCGTCTACCACATCAATCGCAATGCCGGGAAATGGCATTATGCAAGAGCCTGGGACTAACGAATGTGCACCTGGTAACGGCGTAATGACATGACCGCCAGTTTCTGTCTGCCAGAAGGTATCGGCGATTGGACAGCGACTGCCGCCTACCTGCTCAAAATACCACATCCAAGCTTCTGGATTAATTGGCTCACCTACCGTACCAAGCAAGCGCAGGCTTGATAGATCATAGGTGCTAGGGTGGGTTTTAGGGTCAGTTTCACCGGCTTTAATCAGCGAACGAATTGCCGTTGGTGCAGTGTAGAAAATAGAAACTTTATGTTTTTCTATCATCTGCCAAAAACGACCAGCATCAGGATAAGTGGGGATGCCTTCAAACACCACTTGCGTTGCCCCCATCGCCAGCGGGCCATAGGTCACATAGCTGTGGCCGGTAATCCAGCCGACATCGGCCGTACACCAATATACATCATCTGGTTTCAAATCGAATGTCCAGCGCATGGTATTCATGGCATGGAGTAAATAGCCTGCGGAGCTGTGCTGCACGCCTTTTGGTTTGCCGGTTGAGCCTGAAGTGTAGAGCAAAAATAGTGGGTGTTCTGCGTTTACCATCACGGGTTCGCAGGTATCTTTTTGGCCTGCGATCAAGTCGCTCCACCACATATCTTTTGCATTCCAGGCAACTTCTTGGCCTGTTTTTTTCAGCACAATCACTTTTTGAATAGAATCCCACCCAGACTCACTTTTTGCTTGGGCGATGCCTTCATCGACCGCTTGTTTCAAAGGCAATGTTTTGCCACCGCGGAATTGGCCATCTGAAGTAATCACTGCTACTGCACCAGCATCAATCATGCGTTCATGCAGACTTTTCGCTGAAAATCCGCCAAATACGACAGAGTGCGTGAGCCCTAAGCGTGCACAGGCTTGCATAGCGACAATGGCTTCAATGCCCATTGGCAAGTAAATGATGACGCGCGAGCCAATCGCTAAATTAAGCGTTTTTAGACCGTTAGCAAATTGGCAGACTTGGTGATAAAGTGCTTTGTAGGTGACAGTTTTGGTATCACCGTTATCTGCTTCAAAAATAATGGCAACTTTATTCGGGATAGTGCTAAGGTGTTTATCCAAACAGTTGACTGAGACATTCAACTCACCGTCTTCAAACCATTTGTAAAAAGGCGCGTTATCTTCATTCAATGTTTTGCTGAATGGTTTGTGCCAAACCAGAAGTTCGCGCGCTAATTTTGCCCAAAAACCTTCGTAATCGGCCTCTGCTTCAGCACAAAGTTGATGATAAGCGTCTATGCCGGAGACATTAGCAGATTTTACAAAATCTGGATGAGGCTTAAAAACGCGTGTTTCGGTTAAAACAGATTCAATCGACATGCAAACTTCCCCAATTATGCTTAACGCACTTATAATAAATTTTGATTTGATTCTTAGCTTACCAACAACTCACCATACTACCTTAAATTTTACTTAATAAATTCATGCTTACACTCGACCATATTCTATCAGAAAACCGCGCCACGTCTAGCGATGAGGCGTATGTACGCCATGCAGTAGCATGCAGTCCATTTGTAGCGAGATTGCTTACAAAGGATGCACTTTTACTCAATGATTTGCTAGTAAATCTGCATCAACAATATCAGTTAAGTGACATGCAGAATTTCTTGTCGCAACAAAATATTATCGATGAAGTGACATTAAAACGCGCATTACGTGTTTTACGTAGACAAGTTTTAGCTCGTATGATCGTAAGAGATTTGAACGGACTGGCAGATTTGAAAGAGGTGATGTTAACCACTTCTTTATTAGCAGAAGTGACAACGCATACGGCGATTAAGTTTTTATCAAACTGGTTAACGCCGGAATATGGTGTGCCTACTAATGCGCAGGGCGATCCGCAATCGCTCATTGTGATCGGTATGGGTAAGCTTGGCGGATATGAGCTGAATGTGTCTTCTGACATTGATTTGATTTTTGCTTATGAGGACGATGGAAACACTAACGGCAATAAACCAATTAGTAACCAAGAGTTTTTTACAAAGCTTGCTAAAAAGCTGATTGCCGCAATTGATGAAATGACTGAGGA
>JBDSHU010000166.1:0-3776 GCA_039918335.1 Methylotenera sp.
GTTTTTCCAACGAGTTTGTTGACTGGATTTATCAATCGTGACATTGATGGAAAAGTCTGGAGCTAGTTGTGTTGGATATATGAGCAAACTGCCTGACAGTGTAAAGCTTGTCGTTATGCTCGGTTGGGACCGAAGCAAAGCTATGTAGAATCTTCTTTTAAAGCCTATTAGCAAGCCAGAGGCGGTGAATGGAAGCGGTTAAATGATGTCGCATATGCCGATGGGCAAATAGTAGTCGTACATGTTGAACACTTTAAGTCGCAAGATCCATTGATTCCACAATGGCTTGGTGAAAAAAATAATACTAGAAGTAATTATGGGCTTCAGGCAAAGGATGCTGTAAACCTTGCTTTATCGAGCCTTTTGGATTTAATTCGCTCTAGATAGAGGTTTATTAATATCGCATATCATGTAAGCCAAGAACAATCGTTTCTGAAAGTAGGCCTTGAAAATGAATAATGATATTGTTGTAATTGATGCATTGAGACTGATTGATCAACATTCAGGCTATAGGTGTTTACTCGTATTGAGTATTTAAATGTAATAGAGCTAGAGTTTAAGCCTAGACTTCGTTAATTATTTGTAAAATTTATTTCCTTAACAACTTCTTGAAAGATACACAAAATGACAAAAGTTCTTGTTCTTTACTACAGTATGTATGGCCATATCGAAACTATGGCAAAAGCTATTGCCGAAGGGGTACGTAGCGTCGACGGTACCGAAGTCACTATCAAGCGCGTGCCTGAACTAATGTCGGAAGATGAGGCAAAAAAAGCAGGTGTAAAGCTGGATCAAGCTGCGCCAATTGCGACTGTAGAGGAGTTGCCTAGCTATGACGCTATCATATTTGGTACGCCGACTCGTTTTGGTAACATGTGTGCTCAGATGCGAAATTTTCTCGATTGTACTGGTGGTTTGTGGTTCAACGGTAATTTGATAGGTAAGGTGGGTAGTGTATTCACATCCACAGGGACCCAGCATGGTGGACAGGAAACCACGATTACTTCTTTCCATACCACGTTATTACATCACGGCATGATTATTGTGGGGGTTCCCTATTCCTGTCAGGAGATTATGAATATGAGCGAAATCACTGGTGGATCGCCATATGGTGCATCCACGCTTGCTGGTGGAGATGGCAGTCGTCAACCATCAGAAAACGAGTTAAAAATTGCTCGTTTTCAAGGTGCTCATGTCGCTAAAGTAGCTAAGAAACAATCCGCCTAAACATAGAACTCTTAAGGTAATCATCCAGCCCTTCCTCGTCTCAGGGATGACAGGGCAAAACCTTCAATGAGCGGACAATGACCGCCAGATAGATAAGGAGAGCGATAATGATGTTCGACTGGAATGCCTACCAAAAACAGATTTTGTCCAACATTGCTCAGATTGGCAGAATCAGTCCTGGAACGGTCCGCGGATATCGCGAGCTCGGTGACGCGGGCAAGGAGACCGGCAAGCTCGATGCTAAGACGCGAGAATTGATTGCACTGGCTGTTGCTGTTACTAGGCAGTGCGACGGCTGCATTATTGTTCATACTGATGCTGCATTAAAACACGGCGCAACCCGTGAGGAAATTGCGGAGGCTCTAGGTGTCGCCGTAGCTGTTAATGCCGGTGCAGCCTTGGTGTTTTCGGCGAGAGTAATGGATGCTGTCAGTGCTAAAACAACCTAACTAAGCATAAGTATCTTTTTAATCGGGAGCTTTTTTAACGTTCTAATGTAACTGGAATTAAACCTTATACAGTTCATTATTTACCAGTGAGTACTGCTTCAGCTGCTTTTTTAGCGTGTTTACGGTGATGTTTTTTCACGACTTTTGCTGGAGTTGCTTTAGCATCAACTGCTGTAGCTTCCGTTTTTGCTAGTTCAGCCGCTTTTACCGCTTCGGCTTTTGCTGGTTCAACTGATTTAACTGCATCCGCTGCAAATGCAGCAGTACCTAATGATAATGCAAATGCGCCAGCGAATAGGGTTGTTAATAATTTGTGCATTTCAATCTCCAAAAATTAAATAAAGTAAATTTAGTGCAAAGTGTCTCTGGTTGAAGTTTGTTAAAAACTTTATCAGTCACCATATAACATATCTTATAGCGACAGGCTGACGCCAACCTGACAGGATTTACTTTATGGGGCTAGTTTTTATCGTAATGCATAAACCTTTAATACGTTACTTCTTACGCCACCCAAGGTGCAATTGCATTAGCATCCACCCACAATCCATTCTTCTTACTTCGAGCATCATCCTCAGCAAGTAGATTAATCGGTCATAGAGTAACTGTTCTTTCATGTGTTTTTTGTAGTGCCAGGCTAAACCTAGGTCAATTTGACGTAAGTTGCAGTCAACATCATCTACCATTACCCTACCAGCAATCGATCATAAACCTGCGTTTCATAATCATTCTGTGCTGCGATTTGCCTTCTTGATTCTGAACTTTCGATTGTATTAGCCTCTAAATATAATAATGGCTCCTTTTTTATGAGAAAGGCCTAACTTCCCAGAATAGGTGAGTTTGCCCATTGAGCATTTGAATGAGTATATTTGGTTAAATTTTATGAGCTAAAGTTAGAGAATATCGACATGAAGCACTTATTGATAGTATCAACATGTTTGTTATCATTCCAGGCACATGCGGAAATCTTTGTATGTAAAGACAGCTCGGGTAGAATTACCTATCAACAGAAACCATGTCTTACTACAGCAACGGTTGGCACGCTTAAAAACATTCCTGACGCGCCGATTGAAGATCAGATATTAGCGCGAGATCGCATTAACAAAGCCAATGAAGTTTATCGGCAAAGCGTGGCTAAAGCAGAAATAGAGCGTCAGCAGCAGGAAGACCGTGATAGAGCGCTGGAGGCCATGGAAATTGAAAGGCGCAAGCTTGAGTTACTAGAAAGACAAACGATAGCAGCAGAGAAGGCGGCAATGGCTCCACGGTGGAGTGTAGGGGTTAGAGGGGTTCAGCGACCGGGATTTCACCATAGGATAGGGTCGCCGAGGTTTGAGAAAGGGTCACATAGGCCTAGATCAAATAGTGGAGCAGATATATCAATTGAGAAAAAAATAGTAGTAAATAGCGTTCCGAGTAACAATGCGATTAAATAACATGCAGTGTCTTAACTATAATTAACCCAAAGAAAGTTGAATAAATGAAAGTAATTAAATTGGTGAAAGAATATCCTTTATTAACATCGTTAGCATTATTAACTCTCACTGTCGGCATTGCAGTTTTAATAGCAAAGGCAATAAGTGAATCTGAAAACGATTATGGAAACTATACCGAATTTGATATAAGTGATCATGTTTTATAGTGATTGAAGTTAATTAATTAATTTAAAATCAAATCAATGTTATAGATGTATTCAATTATTGGAGAATCAAACGTGACCAAGCCAGATGCGGTGCAGAGTAAATATCAAGAGCATATTGAAGCAATCGAAAAACATAAACGATTGCTAGAAAAACTACATCTTGATTCTAATTCACATTTAGATGAGGTTAATACTTCCTTCCAGAAGATAGCCTTGACGCTTGAAGAGTATCTTAAAGTGATTGGTATACCGTAAAAGAATAAGTGTTTTAAGTACTTCCTAATTGTTAAGTTACATTAACTCGTCACACAAATTGGTTGAATAACAGTCAATCAAGTTTTCTATGCTTTGTCATCACTGCTTGTAGATATCGGCATATATATTGTCATTCCATCCTAGTAGCATTCTCAATCAAGTAAGCCTCCCAGCATCAAAATGTTGCACTTTCGATTTAAAAAATT
>JBDSHU010000167.1:0-3321 GCA_039918335.1 Methylotenera sp.
CACAACATGCAACAAGCAGCGCGCGTTTCAGACTACACAGCGTATATGTACCTTGGTGAACTGATTGAGTACGGCGATACTGATACGATTTTTACACGCCCCAGCCGCCGTGAAACTGAAGATTACATTACAGGTAAGTTCGGTTAATTTAATCAGTCATTGATAACTTTAGGTAATTACTTATAATAAAAAAATAGCCCGCAATTGCGGGCTATTTGCTTTAAGGTAGGTTAAAGACGCCTTATTAAGAGGTTTTGCTTAGAAACTGTTCGCGCAGAATATTCAAGGCATTAGACTCACCGCGAAGCCGAAAGAAAGTTCCCTCGTTTTCTGAGCGCTCTTCCAGTACCTGGCAGTTCGCATAGATTTCCCCGCGCAATTGCTGAACTGTCCAAGGCAGGAAAAGCTCTGTCTCAACTAGATCCTGCTGGAAAAATTCGACGATCTTCTGATGTAGTTTTGCGACTTCATCAGGTCTTCTTGCGCTCATCACAATACAATCTGGATATTGTAACTGTAAAGCTGCTTCACGTTCGGCTTGTGTTGCCAAGTCACCCACATAATCTATCTTGTTGAATACGCGGATACGCGGCACGACATCTGCCCCGATTTCCTCAAGCACTTTATCAGTCACCTCAAGTTGGCGTTCGTAACCAGGGTCACTTGCATCGATCACGTGGAGCAGCAATGAGGCATCCAATGCCTCATCGAGCGTTGACTTGAATGAAGCCACAAGGCTGTGAGGCAGGTTTTTGATGAAGCCAACCGTATCACTCACCAGCACGCGTGGCACACTCTCAGGGTAGAGCGCGCGTACTGTGGTATCAAGCGTAGCGAAAAGCTTATTCGCAACCAGCACCTCACTGCCGGTGAGTGCTCGCATCAAGGTAGATTTCCCAGCGTTGGTATAACCTACCAGCGCTACCCCAGCGAGCCCTTGGCGCTCTTGCCGCCTCGCGCGCTGTGTTTTGCGTTCCCCATCCATCACAACGATTTCCTGTTGCAGTTCAGCGATACGGTCACGGATTTTTCGTCTATCTAATTCTGTATGTGACTCGCCGCCGCCTCGTCCACCTGCACCGCTACGCTGCCGACCTTGCGGCCCTGCGAGCTTGGCCGCCTCACGCATGCGCGGCGCCATATAGCCGAGGCGCGCAATTTCCACTTGGGCACGCGCGGCACGCGAGCGAGCGTTGCGGTGAAAGATTTCGAGGATCACCATAGTGCGATCCATCACCTCGCGGCCCACCTCTAATTCTAAATTACGCGCCTGTGATGGTGAGATTTCATGGTCAACCAAGATAGCATCTATCTCGCGGTCGCCTAGGTTAGTGAGGACTTCCCCCAATTCATCTGGCTCGGATTCATTATTTACATAACAGCGGATTTCCTCACGCTTTCCAACGCCCAGATAGGCAGTCATATCGAAATGAGTGCGCTTCTGCACGAATGTGCGAACCACCTCATAGCCCAATGTTTTTGCGAGTTCGCGAAGTTCGCTCAGCGAGGCTTCAAATTCTATATCACTCACATTCGGCAGTTGAACCGCGGCTACAACGGCGTACTTAGGATTATCTTTGACTTCTTTTTGCATTAGTAGATTGCATCTGTTGAATTGCGATGCCAGATAGTACCCGAAAAATGAGACGCAATATGCCTAAAGATGTAATTGCCGACCCTCAACAATTTCGCAATCGATTAAATACTGGCCTGTTGCTCACTCGCTGGACTGCTCTTGATTTGCTTAGTTTTAACTGTAATCGCAGGATGTTGAATCAATTGCCCATAAAACTTAACCATGCGGTCCGCTTGTAATTTCGCCGTCCATTTTTCCAGTGCGTATTCTTTTGCAAGTTTACCCAGCTCAAATCTTTGCTCAGGATAAATCAATAACTGCAGTACTTTTTCAGCAAACTCCAAGGTGTTTTCAGTCGCGATTAATGCGCCCTTACCTTCAATTAAAATTGAAGCCGTACCTAATTCAGCAATCGCTACTACTGGCGTACCTTGTGCCATCGCCTCCAGCAATACCAATCCTTGTGTTTCACTTTTTGATGCAAATACAAATACGTCTGCGGCTTGATAACAGGCATTCAACTCGGTGTTACGATCTAAATAGCCGATAAATTGAATATTTTTTTCCAAATTTAGCGTCTTAGCCAATTTATGCAAACTAGCCTCGGCGGGTCCTTCACCCGTCACTACCAACAAAATATCCGGGCGCTCTTCACTTAATATTTTTGCCATACCCAGTAAGAAATCAATATTTTTTTCAAATGCCACACGGCCTACATACAACAGCATTGGACGGTCTAATGCAATCCCATATTTAGCTCTAAACGCAACGCCATCGGCTTCTGCAAAGCTATGCTCTTGCAAGCCAGTAGGAATTACTTCTGCGTTTACTTTTACACCATAACCACGCAATACATCCAACATGGGCTTAGATGGCGCAACAATGGCATTCACTGCGTTACATTGACGCTTGGAAATCATGCGTGCCATGCTGCGCGCCATAAACTGCGGCATCCACGGTAAATAATGATGCAGATAATCTTCAAAAAACGTATGATACGTTTCTATACAAGGAATATTCAGCTTGCGTGCCAGCTTAAGCCCTAAATAATGAGCAATAAACGGCGTGTGCACATGGATGATGTCATATTTTTCTTTCTCAAGTGCTGGCAACAGCTTAACCGCTTCACCGTACTTCATCAGCTTATCTTCAGGATCAAAATAGATGCTGCGCGCGGGTATGCGCTTTATCCAATGCTCATCTTCCGTCACAACATTATAATCAGGTGCAATCAGATGCACTTCATGTCCTGAATTCTGCATTTGCTGCACAAAGGTTCTAATAGAAGTAGATACGCCATTAACACGCGGGAAGTAAACGTCGGAGATAAACAATATTTTCATGTGTTTAAGTTTTACCTTATATATTTAATGTAAACAATTAGTTAGCTACGTTAAACATTAGTCCCACTTTATGACAATATAATGAATATGACAAAATTAATTATAAACCCAATAAATAAGCGAGCGATGCTCTTGGCTTAGAACCGCAATAAATGTCATGAAACCATCATGGCATTGTCACTTTTATATCACGCAGCCATGACAATTTACATGGTATGCAAATACCAACATTTTTAAAAAAATATTACTGGTGGTTTCCATTTTGCCTATTTTCAGTGGATGCAAATGCTTGGGGATTGGTAACACATCTATATTTTGCCCAATCTTTATTATGGGCCATGCCTTTACTGGATCCTCGTTTACAAAGAGCCATTAAGAATTTTCCTGATCTGGTCATGGCGG
>JBDSHU010000168.1:0-6408 GCA_039918335.1 Methylotenera sp.
AGCAGGCTGAAAAAAACAACTCCACTGGAACTGGGACGACTGCTAGTCCTGCTTTATCTTTGGAGTTAGCGCCGATTGAAACTAAGCAAGATAAAGGGCTTGATGAAGCGTTAAATGAAAAAATAGAAACTGCAACGGTGCTTTTAAGTACTAAAGAAGCGCTTGCGGAAAATGGTTTGTCGTTAGCAGATGAGGCAGGGTTAGCTGCAGCAACTCGTGTTGCGAACAAGCAAGCTAAATCTAAACAAGGGTTGGCAATTGCAACAGCGGTCGAAAAAAATGCAAGTAATAGTGCGAAGACGGCCAGCATAGCGAAAGATCATGTACAAGAAGCCACGGTCCTGCAAGGCGTCATCTCAAAAGACGTTAATTTGAATGATGTGAATTTGCAAAATGTTAGGCTAAATGACGTTAATGTAAAAGCTACAGCGCAAGATAACAGTACCAAAAATAAAGCAGCTGCGTTCGATATCAGCGTTTCAGCAGCCAATCAATCTAAACGTGATATTGAGGCTACCCGAGCAACTGAAACTAATCAAAAAGTAGCCGCAAAAGCTTTTGTAGCAAATAAATCGGTTAAAACGCCGGCTTCAAAATCTGCGCTTATATTACTAGCGGTAGCAGGTCTTTTAATGATCTGGCTGGGTTTGCAAGGGTTTAATTATCTAAAAGCGTTGCTCGTACCTGAAGCGGTTATAGTAACGCCGACGAGACCAATACAGTCAGAAGTGATTGTGGCCAATCCCAATGAAGGCGTTGTACCTGCTCAATCATTGCCTGCAGATAGCCAAGATACGCAAGTTCAAGGAGCCCAAGAAAATAAATCAAGCGTCAACCAAAGCTCGCAAGCTCAGGCTATGGAGGGCGCTCAATCTACATCACCGTTGAATCAAAACTTAGCCAATTCAAATACTAATGGTTTTATGACTGAAGGTGATGCGCCTAAAAAAGTATTGAGTAAAAAAGCTAAAAGTAGTACCAACGAATCACTTGATAATGAATCGTCATCAAAACATGCGCCGATAAAATTGATTACCCAAGCGCCTACTACTGGCGTAGATCCAACATTGCTTAACGCTTATCAAGCGTTTAATCGGGGTGAGGATGTTGCAGCACAAAGGCTGTATCGCCAAGTGTTGCAAGGTGATATACGTAATGTAGACGCTTTGCTAGGTATGGCTGCTATTGCGCAGCGACAAGGTCGCGATGCGGACGCAGCGGGTTGGTATCAAAAAGTATTGGAAATTGAACCCAGAAATAGTATTGCACAGTCCGCTATTATTAGCCCGCAGGGAAATTCCGATGTAGTTGGAACAGAAAGCCGCATTAAGAGCATGCTGGCACTACAGCCCGATGGAGCAAATTTACATGCGGCTTTAGGCAATTTGTATGCGGAGCAAAGTCAATGGCCATTGGCGCAGGAAGCTTATTTTAATGCTAGCCGTTTTGCGCCAAATAATGCGGATTATGCATTTAATCTAGCGATTAGTTTAGATCAGCTCGGTAAGTCTAATCTCGCTTTAAAACAATATCAACGTGCTTTGGAGTTGTTAAATAAATCTGGAGCATCTAGTCCAGATAGAGCGCAGTTAGAGGCCAGAATTCAGGCACTTCAATAATGGGTTTAACAATAAAGCTAATAAATGACAGATTTGAATAATGACTGAACAGCGACGTAAACTCCGCTTAGGCGAACTCATGGTGCAACAAGGGCTGATTAGTCAAGATCAGTTGCGAATTGCGCTGATTGAGCAAGAACAAAATGATTTGCCATTAGGACGCCAGTTGGTGCGTTTAGGCTTTGTGACCGAGGGAATGGTGCGCGATATCGTGGCACATACCATCGGCCAGGAAAGTGTAGATTTATCTACGGTAGTGGCAGATGTCGAGGCCTTGCAGATGGTGCCGCAAGACTTCTCTCGTCGTTACCACTTATTGCCTGTGGCCTATGAAGATGCTACAAAAACCATGGTGGTTGCCATGGCTGATATGTTTAACGTGGTGGCACTAGATCAGCTACGCGCGATGCTGGGTGGAAAAATACAGCTTAAACCCGTGCTGGCGGATGAAGCACAGCTAGAAGAATATATCGATCAATTTTACGGTTACGAGCTTTCTGTTGATGGCATTTTGCGCGAAATTGAAACGGGTGAAATTGATTATCAAAGTTTAGCAGCAGAGGGCGATGAGTATACGCAGCCAGTGGTGCGCTTGGTTGGCTCATTATTGATGGATGCCGTTAAGCGTGGTGCATCGGACATTCACTTCGAGCCTGAGTATGCTTTTTTACGCATTCGTTACAGAATTGATGGTGTATTACAGCAAGTGCGCAGTTTGCATAAAAGCTATTGGGGCGGCGTGGCAGTTCGGCTCAAAGTCATTAGTGGTTTAGATATTGCGGAAACGCGTGCACCACAAGATGGCCGATTGAATATGAACTTATGTGGTCGTCCGATTGATTTCAGGGTTTCAACACACCCGACGATACATGGCGAAAATATAGTGTTGCGCGTGTTAGACCGTGAAAAATCGATTATCCCAATGGAGCGCATGGGTTTGCGCCCTTCAACATTAGACGATTTACGTTTAATGATGACGCGCCCAGAAGGCATATTGATCGTTACTGGGCCGACCGGTAGTGGTAAAACGACGACACTTTATTCATTGCTGTCACATCAAAATACCGAAGCTGTGAACATCATGACATTGGAAGACCCGGTGGAATATCCAGTAACCATGATGCGGCAAACTTCGGTAGCGGAAGTGAATAAGGTGGATTTTGCCAATGGTATACGTTCAATTATGCGGCAAGATCCTGACATTATTTTAGTGGGTGAAATTCGCGATGAAGATACCGCGACCATGGCATTTCGTGCCGCAATGACAGGACATCAAGTATTTAGTACTTTACATACTAATTCGGCACTGGGGGCTTTTCCTCGATTAACAGATATTGGAATCTTGCCTGATATTATGGCGGGAAATATTATTGGTGTTGTGGCGCAACGTTTGGTGCGGGTGCTTTGTCCGCATTGTAAAGAGCCACATAAGCCAAATGAACTTGAACGCAAAGTGCTTAGGCTGAAAGCGAGCGACAAGCCGCAAATCTACATACCAAAAGGTTGCAAACATTGCAATCAAAATGGTTATCGTGGACGTATGGCAATTATGGAATTATTACGTATTGATAGTGATATGGACTCGTTGATTTCGCGCAAAGCGCACTTAGACGAGTTACAAAAATTGGCGTTGGATAAAGGCTTTATCACGCTTGCTGAAGATGGCGTACGCCGGATTTTAGAAGGATACACCAGCGTGACAGAGGTAATGCGCGTGATTGATTTAACGAGTCGCCTGGATTTTGGTCGACCAACCCCCAGTAGTGTAGATTCAATTAAATCAAATACTAAACGCGTGAAATCCAGTGGCATAAGCACTTAATTTAATTATGCCATCCTTCAATTATAAAGCGATCGATCAATTAGGTCGTCCTGCCATGGGGCAAGTAGACGCACTTAATGAGGTGGATTTAGAGATTCGCCTGGAGCGCATGGGTTTAGATTTAATTACCTTTCGTATTACAAAGAAATCGACTAGTTTGTTTAATCGCAACAAAGTCAGCAATCAAGATTTGGTGATGTTTTGCTTTCAACTAGAGCAGTTAACTAAAGCTGGCGTACCGCTACTGGAATGCTTGCATGACTTGCGTGAAAGCAACCCCAATCCTTACTTTCAAAAAGTATTAGGTGCAATTAGTGCGGAGGTTGAAGGCGGGAAAATGCTTTCGCAAGCGCTGGCTGAGCATCCTAGTGTTTTTAGTGAAGTCTTTGTAAGTCTGATTGATGCGGGTGAGCAGACTGGCCAATTGCCAGCAGTGTTCAACAATCTATTTGAAACGATTCGTTGGCAAGATGAGCTTATGTCGCAGACTAAAAAACTGCTGGCTTATCCTGCGTTTGTTGCAGTTGTGGTATTGGGCGCGGTTGCATTCTTAATGACCTATCTGGTGCCGCAAATGGTGTCATTTTTGCGTAATATGGGGCAAGAGCTACCGTTAAACACTAAAATTTTAATTGCGGTTTCTAATGCGTTTGTGAATTACTGGTGGTTAATAATAGGCTTACCCGTCTTAATTGTTGTCGGTTTGATTACGCTGATTCAGACCAACCCTTTAGCACGTTATCGCTTTGATAGGATTAAGCTGAATTTGCCCATTACGGGGCCGATTTTGCATAAAATTATCATGGCACGTTTTGCGCGTTATTTTGCTTTAATGTATCAAACGGGCATCCCCATTTTGGACGCGATTAAGATTTGCGAAAGAATCGTCGGTAATCAGGTGGTGGCAGATGCATTAAGCCGTGCGCATGCACAAATCAATGCGGGTGATTCCATGAGCGAGAGTTTTCGCAATGCAGGTTTGTTTCCACCGCTAGTGGTACGCATGATACGGGTGGGCGAAAGTACGGGTGCATTGGATAAATCATTGCTGAATATCAGTTATTTTTATGACCGGGATGTGAACGATTCCATGCAGAAAATGCTTAAAATGATTGAGCCTGCGCTTACGGTATTGTTGGGTGCCATACTAGGGTTTATCATGTTTTCCGTGCTTGGCCCTGTGTACGACTCGTTTAGTAAACTTAAGATTTAAAATTTAAGCACCAACAATATAAACTCAGCAAATGTTTAAAACTAGCCAAAATAAATTAGTGTTATGTGCCACCGCCCATAGTTTGCTGGCGGGGCTTTGGCATGCAGGTAATTTGCAGGGCAGCCAAGTTTTTGCTAACGATACCGCTGGACATGAAGCATTTGCTGAATTCTTACAGCAATATCCAGCAACGCCAGTCTATCTAATGGTGGATGCAGTAGAAGAGGACTACCGGCTGGAAAGTGTGCCGCACACCACGGGTGCAGCTAAACGCGAGCTTACGCTACGCAAGCTTAACCAGTTTTATCGCGGGCTAGAATACCGTACCGCGCACTTTATCAACCGTGATAAAGAAAAACGCAAAGACGATAAATTTTTATTTGTTGCACTTAATAATGCAGATTTTCTACAACCGTGGGTCACGGTTATTCAAGCAGTAAATGCACAGTTAGTAGGCGTTTATTTATTGCCTATGCTCAGCCAAGTATTAGTGCGGCAGCTAAAGCTCATGGCGCCACATATTTTGTTATGTGAAAAACTATCGTCAGGTTTGCGCCAAACTTATCTGCATAATGGCCGTTTACGGATGAGCCGTTTGGTGTCTAATGTGCCGGCTGCGGCGAATCAGTTAGGCTATTTTTATTTGGTCGAAACGGAAAAAACGCGGCTGTACTTGATCAGTCAGCGGTTTATATCACGTGAAACGCCACTGAATTTAGTGTTAGCGAGTATTGATGGTGCAACACAACAAATTAGCCAGGGCATTAGCCAAGAGCAAGGAATTGAATGTACGGATGTTAGTTTAGGCGAGTTTGTAAAAACACTAGGCTTACCAGCAAATCTAGTACAGAAAATGCCTGAATTATTGCATATGCAACTATTGGCAAGCGGTCATGAGGTAGATAATCTTGCACCAGAAACACTCATTAAACAACATCAGTTCACTAAGCTCAAACAAAATCTCATAATAGCAACTTTAGCCTTCGGTATTGTTGGCTTAAGTGCGGCGGGCTGGGTGTTCAAACAAGGTTTGGATCATAAAGCAACCTTTAATCAGACAGTGCAAGACACAATCATTCAACAGCATCAGTATGATGAGGTGGCAAAGAATTTCCCGGTGACTACGATTAGTGCAACAGATTTAAAAGTCGCTGTAGAGTTAGACAAAACCATCACCATGTTTCCAAAATCACCCCGTCGAGTGATGTTAGTCGTCAGTGCAGCGATGGAACAATCGCCTGAAATTCAACTGAATAGGCTACGTTGGATATTAACCAATGATATTAACGTGAAAGATGATGACAAATTTCTTGCGATTCCTAACAATACATCGGCTAATAACGGGCAAACCAATATTAATGCTCAATTAGCATCAGATCCAACAAAATTAAGCGAGTTAGGCTTTGTCACGGCGGAAATATCAGGCTTTACGGGCGATTACAGAAGTGCACTCGATAGCGTGAATAAATTTGTCAGCACATTAAAAACTGATGGCAGAGTGGCTGCAGTAGAGGTGTTGCAAGAGCCTGTAAATGTAAGTTCGTATGTTGATTTGCAGGGCAGCACAGCTGACGTACAAACCACGAATACCCAACCTGCATTATTTAAGCTTAAAGTCATACTCAAGGCGGCTGATACAGTCGTTAATAAATCGGCCAGCGAGCTAATAAGCCAGAGATAACATTGTGATGAAACTAGACAAGCAAGATTGGCGTAAATTACAAAACACTTTAGTGATATTAGTGACAGTGGTG
>JBDSHU010000169.1:0-5900 GCA_039918335.1 Methylotenera sp.
ATTTAAGTTTGAAATTTCAAATTTTACAACTTAAGCAGTCAAAGCTGTTTTTGCCATTTCAACAAATTTGGCAAATGCCGCTTTGTCAAATACAGCTAAGTCAGCAAGTACTTTACGATCCACTTCAATCGCTGCTTTTTTCAAGCCATTCATGAAACGGCTATATGTTAAACCACATTCACGTGCACCAGCGTTGATACGTGCAATCCACAATGTACGGAATTGACGTTTTTTCTGACGACGGTCACGGTAAGCATATTGACCAGCTTTCATTACCGCTTGCTTAGCAACGCGGTAAACGTTTTTACGACGACCGCGGTAACCCTTAGCGGCTTTTAATACTTTCTTGTGTCTAGCGCGAGCAATGACACCACGTTTTACTCTAGGCATATCGGTCTCCTTATCGTGTAGGCATCATAGCGCGAACGCGTTTGACGTCTGTTGGTGAGATGATCGCCGTGCCGCGTAGTTTACGCTTTTGCTTGGTGGTCTTTTTAGTGAGGATATGGCGTAAGTGTGAATGCGTACGTTTCACTTTACCATTGCCCAAGAATTTGAAGCGCTTTTTAGCACCACTCTTGGTTTTCATTTTTGGCATTTTGTTCTCCTTGAACTTAAGTTATGAGTGCTTAGGCATGCCGTTAAGCCGTATCACTCGGAATTTTTTACTACACTTTTATTACTAACTACTTAATATAACTAACTACTTAACTTTCTTATGCGGGCCAAGCACCATCACCATTTGGCGACCTTCCATTTTTGGAAACTGCTCAACCACTGCCACTTCTTTTGTGTCTGCTTCAACACGTCTAAGTAACGCTAAACCAAACTCTTGGTGTGTAATCTCACGACCTCTGAAACGCAACGTGATTTTTGCTTTATCTCCGTCTTCAATAAAACGGATGATGTTACGTACTTTAATGTTGTAATCACCATCATCAGTACCTGGGCGAAATTTAATCTCTTTCACCACCACTTGTTTTTGCTTCAGCTTAACTTCATGCTGCTTTTTACTTTCGGCGTATTTAAACTTACCGTAATCCAACAATCTGCACACTGGCGGAACAGCGTTAGGCGCGATTTCCACTAGATCAATATCTGCTTCTTCTGCTTTTGCAAACGCCTCCGTCAGCGACATAATGCCTAACGGTTCACCCTCTATTCCTACCAAACGAACTTGCGACCCTGTAATGTCGCCATTAATTCGTGTATCTTTGTCCTGTGCTATATCAAATTCTCCAAATAGTTAAGCCGCGCATTTTCAGAAATAAGCTTAAATTAGCTTTTTAGCCAACTTATCGCAAGTTAAACCTTAGTTTCAACTTCAGCTTTTAAGCGCTGAATCAGCGCTTCAATCGGCATAGAACCTAGGTCTTCACCTTTTCTGGTACGCACGGCTACATGTCCTGCCTGCATTTCACGCTCACCTGCAACTAGCAAGTAAGGAATCTTCTGCATGCTATGTTCGCGTATTTTATAGGTAATCTTCTCATTTCTCAAGTCAAATTCGCATCTGATGCCATTTTTCTTCAACATTTCAACCACTTGGCGCACGTAATCTGCCTGGCCTTCAGAAATATTTAACACCATCACTTGCACAGGTGCGAGCCATAACGGCATTGCGCCTGCGTAATTTTCAATCAATATGCCTATAAAACGCTCCATAGAGCCAACAATGGCACGGTGCAACATCACAGGACGTTTACGAGAATTATCCTCTGCCACGTATTCTGCACCTAGGCGCTCTGGCAGATTGGGATCTAACTGTATCGTGCCGCATTGCCATAAACGACCAAGACTATCTTTTAGCGTAAATTCAATTTTAGGGCCGTAAAATGCGCCCTCGCCTGGCTGGTATTCAAAATCAAGGTTATTTAATTTGAGGGCGTTTGCCAGCGACGTTTCAGCTTTATCCCAGTCCGCATCAGTACCGATGCGCTTTTCAGGGCGGGTAGATAGCTTTACCAGCACATCATTAAAGCCAAAGTCACCATAGGCTTTGTAAAGCATTTTGATAAAATCAGCGACCTCTGCTTCGACTTGCTCTTCAGTACAAAATATATGTGCATCATCTTGGGTAAAGCCGCGTACGCGCATCAAACCATGTAGTGAGCCTGATGGCTCATTACGATGACATGAACCAAACTCAGCCAGCCTCAAAGGAAGGTCGCGATAACTATGCAAACTGCTATTGAAAATTTGCACATGGCCTGGGCAATTCATCGGTTTGACAGCGTAATCGCGACTTTCAGAACTGGTGACAAACATGCTTTCACGGTAGTTTTGCCAATGGCCCGATTTCTCCCACAAGGTTTTATCCATAATGGTAGGCGTACGCACTTCTTGATAGTTATAATCGCGGAACATCTGGCGCATGTATTGCTCAACTTCTTGCCAGATACTCCAGCCACGCGGATGCCAGAACACCATACCTGGTGCATCATCCTGCATATGGAAATAATCAAGCTGCTTGCCTAATTTACGATGATCGCGTTTTTCAGCTTCTTCAAGCTGGAATAAATAAGCTTCAAGCTCTTCTTTATTACGCCAAGCAGTACCGTAAACGCGTTGCAGCATTTCGTTATTACTATCGCCACGCCAGTAAGCACCTGCTAACTTCATGAGCTTAAAGGCTTTTAACTTACCTGTATTAGGCACATGCGGGCCGCGGCAAAGGTCAGTGAAATTGCCTTCTGTGTAGAGAGAAACATCTTCGCCAGCAGGAATGCTCGCAATGATCTCTGCTTTGTAATGCTCGCCTATCGATTTGAAATAATCGACCGCTTCATCTCGCGGCAACACTTTACGTGTGACTTGCTCATCTTTTTTAGCAAACTCACCCATTTTCTTTTCAATGGCGATTAAATCTTCAGGTGTAAACGGGCGTTTATATGAAAAGTCGTAGAAAAAGCCATTTTCAATCACAGGGCCAATCGTCACCTGCGCGTCTGGAAATAACTCTTTTACTGCATAAGCCAACAAATGTGCCGTTGAATGGCGAATGACATCCAGACCTTCTGGATTCTTATCCGTAATAATCGCTAGTTCAGCATTTTGACTGATGAGATATGACGTATCTACCAGTACACCATCCACTTTACCGGCAAGTGCAGCTTTAGCTAAGCCTGCACCGATATTCATGGCAACTTCAGCTACGGTGACAGGTGCATCGAAGCTGCGTTCAGAGCCATCAGGTAAGCGAATTACTGGCATTTAGTTATCCATCAATTTAGTTAGGCATTTTAAACAATAAAAGCCGTTAACTTAACGGCTTTGAATTTAATGTTCTGTGTGACTTCTTAACATGGTAGGCAGTAGCAGACTCGAACTGCTGACCTCTTGGATGTCGACCAAGCGCTCTAACCAACTGAGCTAACCGCCTAATGTATTTAATACTGTTTGAATATCACTATTTTGATGTCATTTTCAAACAAGGCGTGATTTTAGCTGATTGCGGCCTTAGGTGCAAACTTGAAACGCTATAATAGTGGATGCTAACAAATTATCTTGCCCTAAATATTGATCAACTCGTCAGTAAAGTCGCTGAACACGGCTTTTGTGTGATGGACGACTTCGTCACACCTGCCAATACTTTGGCTTTGTCGAATGAAATCACCCTATTGAACGATCACTCTCAAATGCAGGAGGCCGGTACAGGTCGAGCGCATAATATTATCGACAATCAATTGCGGGGTGACGTTATTTATTGGCTCAATGAATCACATCCAACGCTTGCCCAACAAGCCTATTTTGACCAGATGGAAATGTTACGCTCAAGCTTAAATCAGCATTTATATTTGGGTTTATTTGCCCTTGAGAGTCATTTGGCATTATATACAGCGGGAACTGGCTACAAAAAACACATTGATAGATTTAAAGTCAGTAGCAAATATCTTAGTAATCAGCCAGTCCGCCAAATCAGTTGTATTTTGTATTTGAATCAAGATTGGCCTGTAGAAAACGGCGGGCAGTTAAGACTGTATCTCAATTCAGCAGATGAGACACATATCGCAGCTATTGATAGACTGTCGCTTGACATATCGCCACTGGGCGGCAGATTGGTTGTGTTTCTATCAGATACTTTTTATCACGAGGTACTATCCGCCACTCAAGATAGAAAAAGCTTAACAGGCTGGTTTTTAACGCGATAATGTAAAGCGAACGTAACAAATCATTGTGTAGCTTGTAAACGACTGTACAAGTTTGGGCTAGCATAACCATCCGCCGGCAAATATTGCGATTGTTGAAAAGCACGAACAGCGGCTTGGGTTTGCAAGCCTGGAAAACCATCAGGCTCACCTGCATCAAAACCGCGTTGGTTTAACGTCGCTTGAACTTCAAACATCTCCTGAAAGGTCAACGCTCCTGTCTCTGCGAACTGCCCACCGAATATTGGTGATTCGCCTTCAATACGCTTGGCTAATTGAGCCACTGAAAGCGCATAATTCACTGAGCGATTCCAATCCATCATGGCATCAAAATTATCAAATACCATAAAAGCAGGCCCGCGCCACCCTTGTGGCAATAAGATGGCCGCTTGACTGCTGGTGTTCGGTAGGGAGGAAACAAAAATCTTAGGAGCTGAAGTTTTTAGGGAAGCGTTTAGATTAAGCGGATTTGTAATAAGGCTTTTAGTCATTACCTTGCTTTTAGCTTTGCTGCTGGCTTTTCTTTTGCCGGCAGTATTAAGTTTAGCTGCTTTAGCTGATTGATTAGTTTTTGCTATCAAAGAATATGGCTGTGCTTTAATTTCGCTTCCTAACTTGCTTACTTGCAATACCGTCACACCCTGCAGCGCCCATTCCTTGGTAGATTTTCTTAAACTTAGCTGTGCATCCTGCCATCGAAAATTTTCCGGCAATTGCACCTCTATCATTACTGGCTCACCTTCACGCCAGCCGACCTGTGACAGATAATTAGCTGCAGAAGCAAATGCATCCGGTACAGAGTTAACAATATCAATGCGTTCGTCGCCATCCCCATCCACGGCATAGGTAATGAACGTACTGGGCATAAACTGCATATTGCCGAAAGCACCTGCCCAAGACCCGCGAAAATCATCTATACCTGCATGCCCTGCGTCTACCATGCGCATAGCATCCAATAACTGATTGCGAAAAAAGGAAGCACGACGGCCGTCATAAGCCAAGGTAGCAAGTGTAGAGAGCGTATCAATATTACCTTGATAACTGCCATAGTTAGTTTCCATTGCCCAGAATGATACTAACAAGGCTTTAGGTACGCCATATTGGGCTTCAATTTGACTTAGGAGTGGCTCATATTGCGCTAGCAATGCGCGCCCACGTGCAATTTTAACCACATCCACACGCTGGTGGTAATAGTCAAAAAACGTACTCATAAACTCAGGCTGAGCCCGATCCTGCTTGATGATATTAGGTAGCAGTTCAACGTGATTAATAGTCGCAGCAGCGGTTTTTTCGCTGATGCCTGCTATAAGCGCTTCTTGTTTTAATTCGTAGAGCCAGACATTAAAATCATCTTGAGCGAAAGCAACATTCAAAGAAAATAAACATAGCAGAAATAAAACAAGGGATGCTTGCGTGTTATTAACCATGCTGGGACACAGTCGGCTGATGAGAATACAGGCTTGAATCTGACGTATTTAATTGGTTAAGTAAAGCTTGGTAACCCACTTGATAATCTGGATATAGCGGTTTAAAACCGGTAGCCAACATCGCTTGATTGCTCAGCCTTTTACCGCCTTCTATCACCGGCACTTTAACTTTACACTCAATGCCTAACTGAGCTGCAATCCACTGCAATACCTCGTACTGGGTAGTTGGCTTTGAATCAGTAACGATGTAACAGGAATTCACCGCAACATTTGCTAATACTTTTTGCACTAAAAAAACCATGAATGAAGCTGCGTCATCGCGATG
>JBDSHU010000170.1:0-4027 GCA_039918335.1 Methylotenera sp.
AAAATAAAGCCTTAAATTAATAGTCGCTACTTCTACCTGTAGAGTAGCCTTGCGGAATATCATTTTGCCACTTACCACAATCGGTACAACAATGATCATGCATACTCGGACTTAATACCAAGCTTGCACTGCCACAAAATTTGCAATTTGTAGCGTGCAATACCTCAGCTTTATGATGCGTTTCGTGATGCCCTGTCGCAACTCTTGCACTACCTAATCCATACTTATTATCCATGGCTTACTCCATAGTTAATACATTTTTCTATAGATAAAGTTACGCCTTTTTCAAGCGATCAGCAAGTCTTAAATCCATTGGCTTTTTTAATAGCCACGTTAGAAAAAACTATTTTTTAACTTGCGGTTTACAGGCCGTGTAAGCAATTTTTTCACCGTCATTCAGCGTGGTTTCATCACCATTAATCAATAAAGTAATCGCGCCACTGGTAAAACGATTATTGTTATCGCTGGATTTAGTTAGATTCACTTCATGGTCAGGGTAAATAAGCCAAGCATCGCCATTGCTTAGCATGCGTACATAAAATTGCTTATTGCCTTCACATAGATAACCCGTAGCGTTGGCTGGGATGCGTGATTGCTCAACATTTCCAGAACCAAAAGGATTAGTGATACCTATGGTTCGACATGATGGCAGCACAGAAAGTATCACGAGCATGCACAACAGTGGGGTTAGTTTAATGGTCATTTTTCTTGCCTGTATGATAAAAATTTAGAATCTCATTCTGCCAGTGTATGACGTATGCAGCAACCAAAAATATAGCTTATTGCTTCGCATGGCTTGCTTTAGCATGCCCTGCACGGCTTAATCTATCATATATCGCCGCCCACGTTGGATTATTGGGCGGTAGCTCTACCAATAAGCAATTCAGTTTCAAATCATCTAGTGTATGTAACGCACTATACAATTGCTCGGCTACCTGCCAAGGCAGTGCGGGCAACTGAATCACCCTGCAATTAGGTAAATCACCTTCCCCAATCAATAATGCAGCACATTCCAAATTCTGTTGCGTTAAAGTCTTACACGCATCAATGAGTTGGGCTCTATCACTAAATAACTGCAAGGGCGTATGAGGCGAATAATGTAGCAAATGTTGGCCAGGCGCTTTGGGTAGATTATCTTGAGTAATCAATGCAGGCTTGCCTGTAAGCGTAACGATTTCTGCCTCTGTAATCATGCCATGCCTGAGTAATTGCCAATCGTCACCTACTACGCTCACAATGGTAGATTCGATGCCTACCTCACAGGCACCGCCATCCAATACCGCAACTTCATAGCCGAGCCCTGCTTGCACATGTGCCGCTGTAGTGGGGCTTAATTGCGTATATCTATTGGCGGAAGGCGCGGCTAGCCCTAAGCCACTTGATTTTAGTATCTGCAACGCCATTGGATGGCTAGGCACACGCAAAGCGACTGTAGGTTCGCCTGCTCTCACGATATTAGAAACACTGGTTTTTGCAGGCAAAACCAATGTTAAAGGCCCAGGCCAGAATGCTTCAGCCAGCTTACGTGCCAGTGGCGGGAACTCCGCAGCCCAATTGCCTACATGGCTAATATCGGCAATATGCACGATCAATGGATTATTAGTGGGGCGTTGCTTAATGGCGTAAATCTGAAGAAGTGCGTTTTCATTGGTAGCATCCGCAGCCAAACCGTATACAGTTTCCGTAGGAATCGCTACGACTTCTCCGTTTTTTAGTTTGCTAACCGCCTGCGCTAAATTCACATGCATAAAATTATAAATCGTCACTCGAAGCATCTATTTTACTACCGTATGTTGATTACACTAATAATTAGGCAGCGATAAGCTAAAATAGCGCATCTTAACTATTAAAGAGATTCACATGAGCCAAGTTATCGTCAATAAAATCACTGTTGAAAAGAATCCAGCGCCAAGTCGTTTAGAAACATTAGGCGTGAGCAAATGGCCAACTTGGCAGAAAGAGGTTTCAGTATTTCCATGGACCTTTCCTGAACAGGAAATCGCTTATATTTTAGAAGGCGAATGCGTGATTACCCCAACTGGTGGCACTGCAGTCACTTTCGGCAAAGGCGATCTAGTGACATTTCCAGCGGGCATGACAGCTAGTTGGGAAGTGAAGCAACCATTGCATAAACATTATCAGCTTGATGGTACGTTGATTGGCCGTATCTATCGCCGTGCGAAACTGGCCCTTAAACTTTAGTTTAATTTAGAAAATTCAAAAATCATCCAGCTTTGCGAAACGTCAGATTGATTCTGTATTCGCCAAAAGCTGGATGGAGCGTTGTTATTGAAGCCAGCGTTTTAAGCGGCAAAATACCGTGAAATCTTAGGCGCGATTCACCACCCCATACCACCACATCACCATGCTCTAGTACTAATTTGACTGGCTTATCGCTACGCTGTAAACCGCCAAACTGAAATATTGCAGGTATGCCGAGCGAAACACTCACTATCGGCTGACTTAAATCCAATTCGTTTTTATCCTGATGCAAACCCATGCTTGCGCCGATTTTGTATTGATTGATTAACCCTGCATCCGGCTCAAAATCTCTAAAACCAGCTTCGTATGCTGCTTGATGGGCAAGCTCACGAAAACTGGCTGGCATTGCAGGCCAAGGCTTATTGCTTAAGGGGTCTATCGCATCGTAACGATAGCCCGCGCGATCACTGACCCAACCTAATTCACCGCAATTCGTCATGCTGGCCGACAAGCTAAAACCCATTTTTGTCACCATATGCCGGAGCGGTGCTTGGCGAATAATCGTGTGTAAGTCCTCCAATATTACCGTTTGATTCGTTAATGCGAAACCGCGCAGCAATACCGCATCGTCAGTAATGATTTGTTTATAAGGCTCTGCAGACATTAAGTCGGCAAATAAATCTTTCGTTAGATTCATCTCTAAAACCGAAACAGTCATGGTTTTGCCTCTATCTCCAACAAAGCCTTTTTACGTTCTATTCCCCAGCGATAACCTGACAAACTGCCATCGTTACGCACTACACGATGACATGGTATTGCCACGGCAATGGTGTTTGCAGCGCAGGCCCCCGCAACCGCACGCACGGCTTTAGGTGCGCCAATCCTCTGTGCAATCTCGCTATAACTTACCGTTGTACCCGTCGGAATCCGCCGTAGCGCTTGCCAAACACGTTGCTGAAAGGCAGTTCCACGGATATCTAAAGGCAAGTGCTCGATAAAATCCTGGCCTAAAGAAGGCGCTTCAATAAAACCCACTACTTGAGCAATAAGCATTTCGTAATCTCTGTCAGCACCAATTAACTGCGCACGCGGAAAAGCGTCTTGCAAATCCTGCACTAATTTTTCCGGGGCATTGCCTAAAAATATCGCACAGACACCTTTTTCACTGCTGGCTACTAGAATTGCGCCTAACGAGCATTCGCCGATTGCAAACCGTATACTGGTATTAGCACCGCCAGCTTTATAATTTGATGGGGTCATGCCTAATACTTGCGTTGATTTTTCATAGAACCGACTATTGGAATTGTAACCAGCCTCGAAAATCGCCTCGGTCACACTGGTATTTTTAGCCAACTCACTACGCATCCTTTTCGCACGATGCGCTGCTGAATAGGCATTTGGAGTGAGTCCAGTCACGGCTTTGAACACTCGGTGAAAATGATAGCTACTTAACCCGGCTTTATATGCCAAGGTTTCCAATTGAATCGTCTGTTCGGAGTCTTCAATCAACCGGCAAATATCAGCCACTATCTTTGCATGCGCCTCCGCTAAATCCGGCTGACTCGGTTTGCAGCGTTTGCAAGCACGAAAACCAGCAAGCTCTGCTGCTGCACGACTATCATGAAAACGTATATGTTCTGGTCGCGCAGGTCGTGAAGCACAAGATGGTTTGCAATATACCCCGGTGGTACTCACTGAATAATAAAATGTACCGTCTGCGCTTGCATCGCGTGCTTGCACCAACGCCCAGCGTGCATCGTTTTGCGTAACTCTTGCTAGTTCTTTTATATGAGTGTTTTTACTTAATGTATTCATGATGACGACC
>JBDSHU010000171.1:0-3558 GCA_039918335.1 Methylotenera sp.
AAACCAACCAGAGTTTCCAATTTGTCTGCTAGAGCTACGACTATACCAACTGTTTCGCGCGGTAACTCGTCGCCGGCAAAACGGGGCTTGTAATGATCTTCAATTGCATAGGCTACGTCATCGTCTAACTTTTCATATTGTGCATAATATCGCCCCATAATGCCTTGTAACTCAGGGAACTCACTCACCATGTCGGTTAATAAGTCAGCCTTGGACAAGCGTGCTGCTTGGACAGTTTTAACTGTTAAACTAGGGTTAATTTTTTCGGCAATGGATTGAGCAATTGCTACCACTCGGCTATTACGCTTGGCTTGAGAGCCGAGCTTATTGTGATAAACCACTTTATCCAAACTGCCCAAACGACTCTCAAGCGTTTTCTTACGGTCTTGATCAATGAAGAACTTAGCATCTGCCAAGCGAGGGCGCACCACACGCTCGTTGCCGCCAATGACCGCGCTAGCATCGTCAGGGCTGATGTTAGACACAATCAAAAACTTATTCGTCAGTTTTCCGCTGGCGTCTAACAATGGAAAGTATTTTTGATTCGCCTTCATGGTCAGAATCAAACATTCTTGTGGCACTTCTAAATAAATCTCTTCAAATTGGCCGAGCAGTACATTTGGACGTTCAACTAATGCAGTGACTTCGTCCAACAACGCGTCATCTTCAATTGACTTTAGATTTTGTTTGGCTGCAGCGGCATTAAGTTGGCGTTCAATTTCTGCGCGGCGTTCGGCAAAGTTGGCAATCACAGCGCCTTCAGATTTTAGTTGATCGGCATAACTATCGGCATCTTTTAGCACCACTGGAGAAACTGCTGCTTCAAATCGGTGACCTTGTGTACTGTTGCTCGCAGTTAAACCAAGCGCGGTGACTGGAATGACTTCATTACCATGTAACGCAACCAAACCATGCACAGGGCGTACAAAATTAACACTCTGCCAGCCGTCAGCTAATTGATACGTCATTACTTTAGGAATTGGCAGTTTGGTAATTGCTTCGGTAAGCGCAATTTGCAAACCTTCTTTAAGTGTTACGCCTTTTTGTGTGACATCTAAAAAGAGCGCTTCATTTTTACCGTCAGCTTGTTTGGTTAGTTGAGTCACAGCAGTTTCATCTAGCCCCATGCCGTTCAAGCGTTTGATTAAGGCAGGCGTGGCTTTACCACTGGCATCTAAACCGACACTGACGGGCATCAGTTTCTGCGTGATGGCTTTATCTGTAGCTTTTGCCAAAACCTGCATTACATGTACCGCTAAGCGGCGGGGTGAGGCGTAAGCAGTAAATCCATTATCGTTACCAACCAGCCCTTGCATTTTAAGGGAGTCAGCGAGCAGCTGTGCAAAAGTCTCGCCCAGTTTTTTCAAGGCTTTGGGTGGTAGTTCTTCTACGAATAATTCTACGAGTAAATTTTTTGTGGTCATATTTTAATTTTTCAATACGCTTTTTTTTGCGATTTAGCGCTACTTAACTTTTATGTATCTTGTCTTATGTATTCAGTCCAGACCAGCCTGTACGGAATCATAGGGTCGTAAATGTTACGCTGCCTTTTTAGCTAATAACTCCAGCACTTCTTCAGCGTGTTCTTTTTTAGCCATAGGGAAACCAAGTCTGGCACGGCTATCTAAATAACTTGCGGCTACTGACCGCGCTAAGTTACGGATACGGCCAATATAACTCGCACGCTCAGTCACGCTGATTGCGCCGCGCGCATCTAGTAGGTTAAACGTGTGTGCAGCTTTTAACACTTGCTCATAAGCGGGCAGTGAGAGTAAATTTTCAATCAGATGTTTGGCTTGTTTTTCATGCGCATTAAATGCCGTGAATAAAAAGTCAGCATCTGAATGTTCAAAGTTATAGGTACTTTGCTCTTTTTCATTTTGCAGATACACATCACCATAACTTAGACCTTCTGTCCAAGTTAAGTTATAAACGTTATCCACGCCTTGCAGGTACATGGCTAAACGTTCTAAGCCATAGGTAATTTCACCGGTGATGGGCTTGCAATCAATACCGCCCACTTGTTGGAAGTAGGTGAATTGTGTGACCTCCATGCCATTCAGCCATACTTCCCAGCCTAAGCCCCATGCGCCTAGCGTTGGATTTTCCCAGTCATCTTCTACAAAACGGATATCATTCTTTTTTAAATCAAAGCCCAGTGCTTCCAGTGAGCCTAAGTACAGCTCAAGAATGTTAGCTGGTGCAGGCTTAAGCACGACTTGAAATTGGTAGTAATGCTGCAAACGGTTCGGATTTTCGCCATATCGGCCATCTTTTGGGCGGCGGCTAGGTTGCACATAGGCGGCTTTCCAGGGCTCTGGACCTAACGAGCGTAAAAATGTAGCGGTATGCGAAGTGCCTGCGCCCACTTCCATATCGTATGATTGCAACAAAGCGCAGCCGCGCTCAGACCAGTAATTTTGCAGGGTGAGAATGATTTGTTGGAAAGTCAAAGCCATTGTTAAGATTTATATAAGCGTAAAGCTTGATTTTACTTGGTTTTGCCTTTGTTTACCAAAGGTTTAGAACCTAGCAAATATTTAGTACTTGCTAAGAACTTAGGCCTGCATATAAATATAAGTCCAATAAAGCAAATAGCTAGAAACAGCCAATTGCCAAAACGTACATAAGGCGTACTGCCGCTATAACCTTGCGCCATACCATTCAGTGTGGTTTCGGTAAAATGCGGCGCATGTGCAATTAAGTTGCCATGCGAATCTATAATAGCAGTGGCGCCGGTATTTGTTGCACGTAACATGGTACGGCCCGTTTCTAGCGCGCGTGCCTGCGAAAACTGTAAATGCTGATACGCAGCAAGTGACTCGCCATACCAAGCATCGTTACTCACATTCACTAACAACGTAGCTTGCGGTAACTGGCGAATAATCTCTTCACCAAACACATCTTCGTAGCAAATATTAACGGCGACTTTTTCACCAGAAATACTCATTGGCTGTTGATGGATACTGCCGCGTGATAAATCGCTCAAAGGCATATTTAGCCAGTCGCGGTAAATCCATCCAAATGCAATTTTAAAGGGAATAAATTCACCAAATGGCACTAAATGTGATTTACGATAAATTTCAGGCTGCGCAGTACCTATGCTTAAGGCGCTGTTGAAATACTCACCATTTTCACGCTCAACTACGCCTACTAAAATATCACCTTGATTTTTAATGGCGTGTTGTTTTAGGCGGGTTGTAATTTCTGCGGGAATCTCGCTAGATAAGACTGGTAAGGCGGTTTCAGGCATTACAATCAATTTTGCGCTGCTAGCTTCTGCCATCGTTACGTATTGGTAAAGCGTACGCACTGCTATTTCGGGAGCCCATTTTTCGCTTTGAGCAATATTGCCTTGTAGTAACGCAACTGAAATTGGTTTGCCAGCCGGTGCAGTCCATTCAACCAGTTTGAGTAAACTGCCACTTACACAAATAATGATTAATAAGACAATGGTGTTGCGGCGCCAAAGGCAAAAATTAGGGTTTTTGGTGCTCCATTTAGCAATGCATAATCCGATTAAACTTGCGATGAATACCGTAATCAGTGAAACACCAT
>JBDSHU010000172.1:0-4030 GCA_039918335.1 Methylotenera sp.
GACTTATCAATTAGTTCTTTACCGCCTGCAATCGCTTCTGTTGCACATTCAATTAGTAGGCGATGGATATTACCTGTATTGCCCTCTGAAATCGTATGTATCAAGCTAGCAAGTTCTGGCTCGTGTAACTTAGATGGATTTTTGAGAGGCAATACTTTTTCAAAACCAGCTAATAAGCGTTGAAAGTCTTGATTGAGTTCCCATATAGGTAGAGTCACCACGTCAAAGCGACTGGCATGTTGCGGGTCAGTATGCAATACGCGCACAGCTTCCCTTGTACCTACACCAACAATAGGAATCGCAAGCTCATTGCAAAGTAGCTTGATAGCATTCATAACTTCTCGTTGTTTAATGGCTGAACCCGTTAGTAGTGAATGAAACTCATCAATTACTAATACTTTGGTGTGGCACAAACGTAATATGTGAATCACCTGATACCTTAGTTTGGAAACAGGGTCGCTTGCTCGATATGGCGCGTAAAATTGCTCTAATATTGAAATGTATAAACCTTTTTCATCTGCGCTTGGTGGTGCTTCAGCAATAATTACGGGTTTAACTGGGTCAGTATTTTCGTCGATGTAGCCTTTACCACATAACTCTCTAAAGCGACGTATGATGGTGGTTTTTCCGTTATTTGGATCACCAACAATCAATAAGTTTGGCATTCTTGGACGTGTAGGCTTATTCATTAAGCCTTGTAGTGTATCTATAATCTGTTGTGACGATTTGTAGCCAATCCAGCGTGGCATATCCATAAATTCCAGACGCTCTTTATCAGACAGTATCATGATGTGTCTAAAATCAGCGTGTAAGTGTTGATAGTCCATTATGCAATATCTCCGAAGTCATCAATGTCTCCACTGATTAATCCTGATGTGGGTAAGCTAGATGTGATTGACGTAACGCTTTTAACTGGTAGCGGGTTAGCTGGCGATACCTGTTTTTCATGCTCTACGCGCCTTTGTGCTTGCCTTCGTGCCTTCTTGGTGCTTTCTTTGGCTTTATCTACTTTGCTACGCAGCTCTGTAATAGCATGTAAGACTTGGTGCTCATTAATGCTTTTCGCGCCTTCACGTTTTAGCACATCTTTTGCTTGTTGGTACTCCCAAATACTTACTGAGGGCAATGATAAGTCGGCAAATGGTATTTTGAAATACTGTTTAAGTAGAGGGTCAAAAAACCATATTGCACTTATATCTCGTGGGTCACGTCTGAAAATATACGTACACTTTTTATTCTTATTGTCGGGGTTTCTTAGGTTAATCCAAGGGCGCAAGGCTTCAGCATAATAATTTAGGCCATCAATAGTGACACCAAAAGTTTGCACAGTACGGGAGAATGAGGGTAAAAAATCAAGCAATACTGTAAATCTGTCAGCAGGCCTTGCAGGTACACCGCAGCCTTGCACTTCGCTGTTTCCAAAAACACCTATTTCCCATTTACGGGTAGGAGTCATGCCAATGCTGGAATGTAGCTTTTGGTGATAGACCTTGCAGATTAGCGTTACCAGCCATGCTTCAAATTCTGACATGGTTAAAACAGCCTCTTTTTCCGAGTTATAACTATCTTTCTCTTTAATATTTGAAAAGGTTGTACCTGGCAAATCATGGATTTCGCGTAGAAATGTACCTAACACACGCTCAATATGACCACCATAGTTGGGTTGTCTGACGGGTCTGAATTCCAAGTTAATGCCATACATTAAGCATGACTGTTGGAAATTGTTTGAACGAAAGTCCGCGCCGTTATCAGTATGTATGGTGACGGGCATTCCCCATACATTCCATTCTGCATCAACATTGTGCAATGTAAGCCATTCGTCTTTAGGTAAAACTGCATGTGCTACACACATTGCGACTGATGTTTCTGAGGGTGCGTCAAATGATAGATAGTAACCAACTACCATTCGGCTGTAGATGTCCATTGCCAAGGTAATCCACGGCCGGCCAATAGGCTTACGATGAATATCGTCTACTAAAATAATGTCAGCGGGTGTGTGGTCAATTTGAATGACCGCCAATGGGTAATTAGCATTCGGAAAACTACCTGGAGCAGGTAAAAACTTGTTCTTGGCTTTTTCTTTTTGGCCGCGTCCTCGTAATAGTTGCTTTTCATTTACCTTGCTAATTCTAGCTCTGATGGTATTTTTGTTTGGTGCTGATATACCTCGGAGCATGCATTGTCTTTCAACCTCTGTTACGGTCTTTTGTATGGAGGGGCGTTGCGTAGTAAGGTGAAAATCATTAATTACCTCTTCAATCACAAATACTGCATCAATGGCAATGCGACTTTTACCAGTTTTCCAGCCACGCTTTTGTGGAATGAGTGCTGAAACTACCCCATAAGCGTTATAGCGCTGCATCCAGCGATAAAGGGTTGCGGTGTCTACATTAACTTCCTTTGCGCGGCGAGCAACTTCAGTACGCCCTATAAATTTGATGTCGAGTAATGGCTTGATAGCAGCAAATCGTTGCTCTGCAATTCGCCAGTCTTCATCAGCGATTTGGTCTATTTCTTCATGCCTGCTGGTAGAGTCAACAACAGGCCTCAACTCACCTATTCTAAGTGGCGTACTGCGTCCGCTTGCTACATCAACAGCAATAACAGATTGAAAGTCTAATACCTGTTCAATGCGATAGACCGTATCACCGCAGGCAACAATGCTGCCAACTTGAATATTAACTTGTTGTCTAACTGGGTCAAAGGCGTAGTTTGGCTCTTTGTATTCGTGCTCCTTATTACTCATAAGTTGGTATCCAGAGTTCGGTAAAGTCAGATAAAGGTTGTGTGATATCGCAGTCTAATTGCCGCGTAGCTAACAAGTACCACAAGTGTGCGATACCTTCGGCTTTATAAATTCCTAAGAAGTGACGTGCAATAAGGTAGTGAAAGGGTGGGGAGCCCATCTGCCTAACAGACTTTATCACTGCACGGCTTTCTTCAATAGGGAACTGCATCCTTTTATAGCGCTCAAGAAAGCGAATATTGGTGAATGTTTGGTCACGAATACGCACTTCGTCATGAATCATAAATCTCCAGCCTTGCTCTTTGGCATAACGATGTGCGGTTCTGAACTTGTCTTTCCAGTCATTCCAGTGCAGTTGTATTTCTGCACGAGGTTTAACTTCAATGAGTAGTGGCTTTGGGTAAAATTCATAACTCACATTGCTTAGGCGATAATAAACTAGGAAGTCAGGGGTGTAAGTGTAAGTGCGTCCATTTTTAACAAAAGTGATTTGTACGGGTTGAGGTATGATGTCAAGAACATGGATACAAAATTCTTTTCGAATCAGAAAGTCACGTTCAAGTGTAGATTCAAACTGAATCGCGGTTTCACCACGAAATGCGTAAGTACCTGAAACGCTACGTCGCGTAGGCTTGATTTTACGTATTTGTTTAGGAATAATTAAGTCGCAGTTATTATTGTTCATATTGTGGTTGGTCGCACTTATTGTTATGTTTTTCGTCGCATTTATTTGTAGAATAGTTAACGTAAGTTATTGTTTCTTAGTTGACATTGTCGCACTTATTTTTAGAAGTGACAGTGGTAGTATTCCACGCCCGGGCGAGATCAGTTTGGCGCATCATGGCGTGTTGTTTTTAGATGAACTGCCTGAGTTTGATCGCAAAGTATTAGAAGTGTTGCGCGAGCCGCTTGAGAGCGGCCAGATCACTATTTCGCGTGCCGCAAGGCAGGCAGATTTTCCTGCCAGCTTTCAACTGATTGCAGCGATGAATCCATGCCCATGCGGCTATTTAGGCCATCATAATAATAAATGCCGTTGCACGCCTGACCAGGTATCCCGTTATAAAGCCAAGATTTCTGGGCCACTGTTAGACCGCATTGATTTGCATATTGAAGTGCCTGCCTTGAAAGAAGATGAGCTGATTAAAGCCAGTGTAAGCGAGCAGTCACATGCTATTAGAACTAGAGTAGAAAGCGCACGTGCAAGACAGTTAAAACGACAAGGCAAGCCTAATAATCTGCTAGGCACAAAAGAAATAGATCTGCATTGTGTGACAGATGAAG
>JBDSHU010000173.1:0-4624 GCA_039918335.1 Methylotenera sp.
TTTACAATAAACATCTATTTGTGAGCGCCACGTTGACTGGATACCAGCCTTCGCTGGTATGACGGTGATGAAGATTCAAGATATATTAAAGATAGTCAGCAAATAAGTAATCGTGAAACCTAAGTTGGTTTTAAATTTCCCCTGCTATCGCGCCTGTGTTGCTCGGCATCATGGGAGTTTTCGGCAATCGTCTGTTTGAGCGAAGCGAGTTTCGATTGACGCCCATGATGGTGAGCAGCACAGGAAACAAGCGGTAGGGGGTAGCCTTTTCTTTGGTTACTTTCTTTTGGCTAAGCAAAAGAAAGTAACTCGCATTTCGCGCGAGAGCGACTATTTTAAATAATTGAGACACAGGTGGGCTCAGTAATAATAAAAGAACTTCTAATTCGAAGGTGCTATTTTGAAAGGTATAATATGACGAGACAAATATGCGGCTCACTATATTGGGTTAAACGTGAACAGCCTAATAATAAAACACCAGGTAAGTTCTTAGTTATAGAAGTCGATAAAAATATGTCACAAGGCCCAGAACCAGTGATTCTAATAATTGCAATAAATTCGTTAATAACACAAATTCGCCTAGTTCATAATCTGGACAAAGCTCTTCAAAAAGAAACGAAAAGCTTTAATGCTCAGAACAGGTATTTTTACAGACGCATTAACATTCTCAAACCAGATAGCTATCAAAACATCTTAAATAGTACACTTACCTTATTGAAACACGTTTAGAAGTGAGTCGGTGTCAAGT
The DNA here is from genome assembly GCA_039918335.1 of Methylotenera sp. Classification (GTDB taxonomy): domain Bacteria; phylum Pseudomonadota; class Gammaproteobacteria; order Burkholderiales; family Methylophilaceae; genus Methylotenera. Next base: position 749 of record JBDSHU010000173.1, read on the forward strand.
TAGAAAACTTGACCTCTAATACAAACTCGCCATCGCCATCAACCTCGCCACCCGCTCCTCAGTCTCTGGATGCGTACTAAACAAGCCCCGCATGCCGCCACCTGACAATGGATTAATAATCATCATTTGCCCGGTCTCAGGATGCGCTTCTGCTGTTTCATTCGGGATTTGATGTGCGTAATTGTGAATCTTCTCTAACGCACTCGCTAACGCTTTAGGGTCACGGCAAATTTCTGCACCTGCTTTATCCGCCTCAAATTCCCGTGCGCGAGAAATCGCCATTTGTATCAGCATGGCAGCCATCGGCGCCAATACCATAATCAACATCGCAACAATCGGGTTTACATTGCGTTCACCGCTGGCATTATGCCCGCCGCCAAACAACATGCCGAAAGTACCAATTGATGAAATCGCACCTGCAATCGTGGCAGAAACCGTAGAAATTAAAGTATCACGATGTTTTACGTGTGCAAGCTCATGTGCCATTACGCCTCGTAATTCGCGCTCACTTAAAATACGCATAATACCCGTGGTTGCTGCTACCGCCGCATGTTCAGGGTTGCGCCCTGTGGCGAACGCGTTGGGTTGCGGCTCATCCATAATGTAAACTTTAGGCATAGGCAGTTGTGCATTTTGTGCAAGTTCTTTCACCATATTGTAGTAGTTGCGGAACTGCACATTCTGTTGATAATTTTCGGGCGTAATTTCTTGCGCACCATACATTTTGAGCACGGCTTTGTCCGAAAACCAATAAGCATAGACGTTCATACCGGCAGCTATCAGCAACGCTATCATCATACCGCTCGCACCGCCAAGTGCAGCGCCAACCGCGCCAAATAGCGCAACGATACCTGCCATTAAAATGCTTGTTTTTAACCAATTACCTAACATTAGTATTCTCCTTATTTGTCACATGTTGACTATGTGTAAGATGATGGTAAGCGCTACAAATTCAAGTTTGTGGATAATTTAAATTACGCTACATTAAAACTATCACCAATTTTTAAATGATGTCCTTGCACAAATACTTGCGCATTCAGGCGCTTACCGCCTGAAGCTTGCAACTCGGTGATATGTAATAAGCCATTTCCACAAGCTACCGTCAAACCGTCTTGCACACTGACAATTTCGCCTGCTTTGGCTTTAACATCGCTACTGATAGCGGTGGCCATCCAAATGCGGTACACCTCGCCTTTTAGCATGCTCTGTGCCACTGGGAATGGATTAAAAGCACGCACCTGACGTGAGATTTCTATCGCACTTTTTTGCCAATCAATCGTGGCTTCAGATTTCTCTAGCTTGTGTGCGTACGTGACTAATGATTCATCTTGTGGCGTAGCTGGCAGGGTGCTTTTATCTTGCAAAGTTGCCATAGCTGTCACCATCAATTTCGCTCCGATGCTACTTAATGCATCATGCAAAGTTTGCGTGGTATCAAAGTCTGTAATCGGCACTACGTCGCGGCTGACCATCGCGCCTGCATCCAATGCAGGTACTACTTCCATAATCGTTACGCCTGTCTCTGCATCTCCGGCCAACAATGAACGATGGATCGGCGCTGCACCACGCCAACGTGGCAATAAGGAAGCATGAATGTTATAGCAGCCAAAACGCGGCATATTAAGCACTACAGTTGGAATAATCAGTCCGTAAGCCGCAACTATCATGACGTCCGAGTTCATCTCGGCTATGCGCGTTTGTGCCTCGACATCTTTTAACGTAGTTGGTTGAAATATATTGAGCTGATGTTGTTCTGCTAACAGCTTAACTGGACTGGCCTTAAGTTTCATGCCGCGTCCTGCTGGACGGTCTGGCTGAGTAAGCACCATGACAATTTCATGCCCCGCTTCAATTAACGCAGCCAGCGCGGGTACGGCGAATTCTGGCGTACCAGCAAAGATAATTTTCATGATTGAATATTTTTTAAATGCGAATTTATCAGATATTAATTTAAAAGTTTTAGCATAAGAGCAACCGCTTAGCGTTCGCGTTGCAACTTTAACATTTTGTTTTTGATACGATTCCGTTTAAGTGGTGACAAGTACTCAACGAATACTTTACCTAGCAAATGATCCATTTCATGTTGGATACAGACACTTAATAACCCATCCGCTTTCAAGGTAAATTTCTTACCTTCACGGTCTAAAGCCTCAACAGTCACTTGGTCTGCCCTCGTTACGCTTTCGTAAATACCGGGCACGGACAAGCAGCCTTCTTCGTAATCTTTTTCACCGCTTTTTGCAATAATTTTAGGATTAATGAATACCTGCAGCTGATCTTTAGTTTCACTGGTATCAATTACAATCAACTGGATATGTTGATTCACTTGTGTAGCGGCCAAACCTACTCCTGGCGCGTCATACATTGTCTCCGCCATGTTATCGACCAAACGACGAATTGTCGCATCCACCTCTTTTACAGGTTTTGCCACCGTATACAAACGCGGATCCGGATAGTTGAGTATGTTCAAAATTGCCATAAAAGTACTGATGTTTCCATAAAAGCTTGATTGTTGAATGAATTACGTGATAAATTTAACGTAATTTCGCGGCATTGCCACGTATTTTTTACTGCTTTTTAACGTTTAATTGACTGAGGTCAACCATATGTTTCGCCACATTATAACGCTGCTCATGTTTTGTTGCATAAGCTTAAGTATTCATGCTCAAGAAGTTGCACTCAAAAACAATCATCCTGACCGTCATGTAGTGGTTAAAGGCGACACATTATGGGGAATTTCAGGCAAGTTCCTTAAAGACCCATGGCAGTGGCCAAAAGTTTGGCAACTTAATCGCGCGCAAATTAAAAACCCGCATTTAATCTACCCCGGTGATGTCATAGTGCTTGATATGAGTAGTGGATCTCCGCAACTGCGCTTATTACGCGAAACCGTTACTTTACAACCAGGTGTGGTCATCGAACCGCTGGAAAAAACTGCAATTTCTACCATTTCTCTTAATGTAATTGCACCTTTTTTAAGCCAACCGCTTGTGATTGAAAAAAATCAACTAGCAACTTCACCAAGAATAATTGCAGGACAAGATAACCGCGTGGTGTTAAGCCCGGGCACACGGGTTTATATCAATAAAATTGAAGAAGGTGATGGCATTAACTGGTTTGTATACCGTCCGGGTGGCGAGTTAGTTGATCCTGATACTAAAGAAGTGCTGGGCACAGAAGCAACGTATTTAGGTGATGCCGCTATTACTAAATATGGCGAACCGGCAAGTGCTGACATCGTTAAAGCGAAAGAGGAAATTTTTACTAAAGACCGATTAGTACCCACCAATGATGTGGTTGAGACTAGTTTTGTACCACGTGCACCTGATGCAGAAATAACAGGGCGTATTATCAATATTTATGGCGGTGTCGCTGAAGCGGGGCCTGAGAGTATAGTTTCTATCAGCCGCGGTTCTGCAGATGGCATTGAAGTCGGCCATGTACTTGCGATTAATCGCTATGGTCGTGTAATTAAGGATCCGGAACCGCCAAAAGGAAAAGAAGCCAGTTTTACATCAAAATTAAAAGGATTATTCAAAAAAGACAGTGAAAAACTACCTACCAAGGCAAATGGTGAGTTAGTACTTGAGCCAGGTATGGTGAAATTACCGGATGAGCGCATCGGTTTATTAATGGTATTCCGTGTGTTTGAACGTGTATCTTATGCATTAGTGATGCAAGCATCACAACCAATCAATAAGCTAGACTCGGTCAATACGCCGTAACATTTACTTATTCTGTTTATGCAAAATAACCATAGCGATGAGATTACAGAAAAATCGTTATGGATTAGCTTAAGTTTTGTACCTGGCGTTGGTGCACAAACGTTTTGCCAGCTACTAAAAGCATTCGGCAGCCCAAGCAATATATATTCGG
>JBDSHU010000174.1:0-4159 GCA_039918335.1 Methylotenera sp.
TAACAATAAATCTTTTATTGTATGTAGTCGCAGTTCCAGATCCTGATTTCCATCCCATCAAATAAGATCTGACCTCTTCTTGTCTTTCTTCTGGGACAGGAGTTTCCATAGAATCCATCAATTCCGAGAATTTTTGATTCCATGTATGTCGCAATTGATGTCCCGTTAACTTGTATAAGCTTGGTGAAACCTTACTTACTACTTGAATGACTTTGCGATAGCTTGACTGAGATAGTGGCAAACCTTTGGTAGGGCCATTTTTGTGTGTAACAAATAAATAATCTGGCTGCCCTTTACGAACCATCTTTCTTCTATACTGCATAATATAGTTGTGTATTTCTTTGACCAGAGTTTCTCTAAGTGGCAACAATCTATCTCTAGTTTTAACGCAAGGCTGACGCTTTCTTGTGTCTTCTTGCTCGTCTGCACGTCGCTTAACCGCCAGTAAATTTTTTGTAAAACTAATGTCACTTATACGAATATTTAGAAGTTCACCACCCCTTAAACCTAGGTGATAAAGCATTAAAAAAATCAACCTATTTCGTACCTTTACTGACTCTTCTATAAAGGGATTTTCTTCTGAACCTGGCTTAAATATCTCAAAAAGTATAAGCAGTTGTGTCTCATCAAGACTGCTATCTAATGACCCTGCATTTCGACCCACTCTAATTGGTCTTCTAGACGCTAATCCTTTAATCATTTTATTGATTCTTAAAGTTACGTCTTTATTTCTTGATTGACTGGTTAGAAGCTCAGCCAACCATTTCAAATATTGTGAAATAACTGTCAATCTGACATATTCTGTTTTTGAACTTACTTTTTCATCGCTCCATTGCAACTCCTCTAAGGTGAAAACTCTATTTGTATCCTGAGCAATAGTCCTAGCTGAAAATTTAATTTGACAATAATCACGAATAGAATCTAATTCATTAAATTCAAAAAAATCATATTGGCTAAATCTGTTGATCAAATCTTGACCTCGCCCCGTTAAGAATTTAAGTAAAACTAATATTCCACCTAACGATGACTCCATTGATGAGTAAGATAAAGATCTATTACGTATCTGCGTAACTAGGTATAAGTTAGGATAGTAAAGTGGTATCCCTGAGTGTTTATCAACAAGTAAGCAATAACGCTCACCTTCTGACATTACAAAACTTTTCATTAAAAAATCTTTATGCATCGAATAATTTTTTGACTAAGTAAGTTGAAATTACGTATTGTTTATATGACTTCAAATCCAAGTTAATAATATTTTGTTATCTAAACTCTGTCAGCTTCAAATAACCAAAATTAATTAAGGTTATATTTACTCACTAAAAGTAAATATTCCTGATATGAGAAAGAGAAAAAGGGGAGTGATAGTTATCTTAGTTAATTTGAATTTACTAATAATTTAACTATTTTTAGAAGAAATTTTTTACAAAAACTCTAGGGAGTACATAACTTAAAAAGACTGCAAAATATTTGACATTTATTATTTTGACTTTAGATAAAAAAAGCCCCTGTAAACAGGGGCTTATAACTTAAAACTTTACACTATTATCGTAGGTATACTTTAAAATGGAATATCGTCTTCAAAATCATCAAACCCGGAGCCACTGCTGACTGGTTTTGAACTAGCTGGTGCTTGCTTGGCCGATGCACCAGATTGTTTAGCTGGCGCTTGATTGTAGCTTTCATCTCCACTACCGCTGCTTTGATCCATGCCACCGTCGTAGCTAGCGTTTGAACCGCCACTGTCTTTACTACCTAACATTTGCATTTGTTCAGCGATAATTTCCGTAGTGTAGCGATCTTGGCCTTCTTTGGTTTGCCATTTACGTGTTTGCAAGCGACCTTCTACATAGACTGGACGGCCTTTTTTAAGATACTCACCAGCAATTTCTGCCAGCTTACGATACATCACAATATTGTGCCATTCAGTGCGCTCTTGTTTTGCGCCGGCTTTATCTTTCCAGCTATCCGTTGTGGCAATACTAAAGTTACACACAGCTTCACCGTTGGGCATGAATCTAACCTCAGGATCGCGTCCTAAATTGCCGACTAATATTACTTTATTCACTGATGCCATTTTTATCCCCTCAACAATAGATGCACTTGTTTTTGCATCTCAATTTCATCCCAATGTTGTGATTTATCTATTTTCAAAATCACAGTGTACTCTTGTGGCAGCACTACTGCTTCTATCACCCCAGCTAAATTAGCGAGCCTAGTTTTTAGCACATTAGCACTGGCATTACTTAACTCACCAACACTCTCGTCCATGCTATACATTTTGGTTTTAACCGCAGGCGGTGATTGCATTGAATATGCCAACACGAACCATAAAAGCATCATTATGCTACAAAATATGAAGACGCTGGAAAATCCGAAGGTGTGTGATAGATAGCCGCCCAATACGCCACCGACAAAAATACCTAAAGACTGTGAGGTATTATAAACACCGATTGCTGTGCCCTTTGCTGCTGCAGGCGCTATTTTACTGATGATGGACGGCAGTGAAGCTTCCAGCACATTAAACGCAATAAAATATAGCGTGAGTGAAACTACGATGCCCCAAAAGTGGTGAATAGAGGCAGCAAACATGAGTTGCGCCGCAAACATAATGCCAATCGCGCTCACAAATACCAGTTTGATTTTGGCTTGTTTTTCAGCATAGATAATCGCAGGCACCATCAACACAAATGAAGCCAGTAACACAGGCAAATAAATGTACCAATGCTGATTCACATCCATATGACTTGATTTAGCGATAGCAAATGGCACCACTACAAACATCGCCATTTGTGCAGCATGCAGAGCAAAAATGCCATAATTAAGCCGTAATAACTGTTTGTTTTTTAGCACATCTTTAAGCTTAGCGGGTGCAGCGCTGGCGTCAGAATGGTAATGGCTATGAATGGGGTCTGGCACTACATATTTCACTACAGCAATCGCGGCAAGCGTTAACACAGCGGTAAGGAAGAATATTCCTGGCACACCGATCCACTGGTTTAACAATGGCCCACCTACCAACGAAATTGCAAACGCTACCCCAATCGTACCGCCGATAGTCGCCATGGCTTTGGTACGGTTTTCATCGCGCGTTAAATCAGCCACCAAGGCGGTCACTACAGCAGAAACCGCACCTGCACCTTGAATCGCCCGGCCGAGAATGATGCCTTCAATGTTCATCGCCAAAGCAGCCACCATGCTACCGATAGCAAAAATCGCAAGTCCAACATAGATCATGGGTTTGCGGCCATATTTATCAGACGCCATGCCGAACGGCAATTGAAACATGGCTTGCGTTAGCCCATAAGCGCCCAATGCGAGTCCTATCATCAAACTACTGGGTTTACTGGGCAGTGTTGAGGCGTAAATTGCAAATATCGGCAAAATCAAAAACATGCCTAGCATGCGTAAGCCATAGATAGACGCCAAACTTACGGTGGCGCGCATTTCGGTGGGCGACATTTTATCGACTAGTGTGATATCTGTCATTGCGGAGAGGTTAATACCAGCTTGCGCAATGTTTACAGAGAGATTATTTGGCTGATTATTACTTAAGGACATGAAAAAATATGCGCTAAATTCTTAAAAGTAGGTATATTAGCAGGTTGCCCCAATTTTAGTAAAAGCATGATGGAATTCATCAAAATACGTGGTGCGCGTACGCACAATTTAAAAAACATTTCCCTAGATATTCCACGTAATCAGTTGGTTGTGATTACAGGCTTATCAGGCTCAGGCAAATCTTCACTCGCCTTTGATACGCTCTATGCAGAAGGTCAGCGACGTTATGTAGAGTCGCTATCAGCTTACGCCCGACAATTTTTGGCGCGTATGGATAAACCTGATGTTGATTTGATTGAAGGTTTGTCACCAGCAATTTCCATTGAGCAGAAGTCTACCTCGCACAATCCGCGTTCAACCGTCGGCACTGTGACTGAGATTCACGATTACCTACGTCTTTTGTACGCCCGTGCAGGCGACCCAGAATGTCCGGAACACGCAATTAAGCTAGAAGCACAAACAGTCAGCCAAATGGTTGATCATGTGTTAGCGCTGCCTGAAGATACCAAGCTCATGATATTGGCGCCTGTGGTGAGCAACCGCAAAGGCGAACAGCTAGATCTATTTGAAGAGCTTAAAGCGCAAGGTTTTGTACGCCTAC
>JBDSHU010000175.1:0-6104 GCA_039918335.1 Methylotenera sp.
CGCTGCTCTAGGGCTTTAGCCTCCGCTAGCGTCTTTGTGTCTAGAGGCAGAGCTACTTCAGCTAGTTTTTTGAGCTTGGCATCATATAAACCATGCGCAGGAACCTTGCCAGCGCGTAACACGACCACTTCTTTGCCGGTTGTGCTTTCTTCCATCCAAGCAAAATTATCATTGTACTGCATCATCGCGCGGCCTTTGGTTTCAGGCGCTTCACTTGATAAATCACGTCCAGTCATGGGGTGTTGTGCTTCAATACCCATTAGCGATAGCAATGTGACTGGCAAGTCAATTTGACTCGTTACGCTAGTGAGGCGTTGCGGCTTAATATCCGCGCCTAAAATCAAGCCAGGAATATGGAACCGTTCAATGGGCACTAAAGTATCGCCGCGTACACGGATATCGTGGTCTGCCACCACTAAAAATACCGTATCTTTCCAATAAGCGCTTTTTTTCGCTTTTTCAAAAAATTGACCGATAGCATAGTCTGCATATTTAACGGCATTATTGTCAGTGGCTTTTGGTTGTTCGTATAACTCAATGCGCCCATCTGGAAACTCGAATGGCGCATGGTTCGATGATGAAAAGGCTAAGGTGAAAAATGGTTTGCCGGATTGATGATGCGCGAGCAATTGCTCATGCGTTTTGTTCAATAAGTCTTCGTCCGATGCCCCCCAACTGCCGACAAATACTGGATTTTTGTAGTCTTTTTGCTCAACTATATTTTGAAAACCATTACCAGTAAAAAAGCCGCGCATATTATCAAAGTGAGACTCACCGCCGTAGATAAATTCAGTGCTATAGCCTTGTTTAGCGAGTAATGCGGCTATCGTGAAAAAGTTTTTCTGTGACTTGGTCAGTTTGACGGTGCTATCCGCCGGCGTAGGCTGAAAACCGGTGGTGACGGCTTCAATACCACGTACTGAGCGCGTGCCTGTGGCATACAGTTGCTCAAACCAAATGCCTTCATTTTTCAGTTTTTCTAAATTGGGTGTTACTGGCACACCGCCGAGCGATTCAACAAAAGTTGCGCCTAGACTTTCTTGCAGTACGATCACCAGATTAAGCGGCTTATCGCGCTTATGGCTAGGGATAAGGGTTTTTAAGGTAGGAATGTCCGTATCTTGATTACCGGTGAGTCTAAAAATTTCTTCGCGCGGCATTTTGCCGTAGATCTCACTCGATTTATTTTCGCTGAGCATGTTGTAAACAGCGTAATTCACAGAGTAGGCAGAATTCAAAATCAGGCTATTCACCATGCTGTCCGCGGTAATGGCAAATAAAGCCGGGTTGGCTGGGCGGTGGCCTAAAGTGGAGCGTATGCCTAGCGCGAGTAAAATAAAAATCAGCGGCCAGGTGATTAAAGTTTTTGTAAGGCTCCAGTTTGATTGCTTTGATGTTGTAAGCCATGGCTGCATCAATGTGCGCATTGTGTAAACAGTGAGTGCAATAAATATTAAGCAGGCAAAAACATGAATACGGAAACCGCCCCATAGCATGCTGACCACTTCATGTGGATACTTTAGGTATTCAACAAAAATACGGTTAGGTCGTACATCGTATTCAGCAATAAAGCCAGGTGTGGCAACCTCTAAAAATACTAACAGTACGACGACTAAAATCACCCAGAAATAAGTAAACCTTTGCCAACCACGCCACCATTTGCCAATGGCAAAAAAAGGCAATAAAAGTACAGGAATCAAACTCAACAAACATAGCTCAATAATATCGACGCGCAAACCCTGTATTAGAATCTCGGTTAATTTGCCAGTCGCATTAATACGGTCTAACTTCCATAGCACTAGACCGAAGCGTGATGCGCTTAGTACGATAAGGCCAATGATAAACATTGCTATTAACGGTGCGTATGGCCCGGTCAATACAAGGCGTTGCCATGCACGGGTAATCGTATTTTTAAAACAAGCAGTGGTTGAGCTTACAAAAGCCATGATTGATTTCCAAACAAGTTTTGATAAATGATTCTGATAAATCTATGGATACAGGATTATAAAGCGTAAGCATCGGCATTATGCCGATGCTTACGAAATTTCTTATATATGATCTATACTTCTAAACTTTACTGCGCCTAAACCAAGCGATCAAGCTGATCGCCACAAAAATGACGGCACCAAATATGGTGGCAGTTTGCACCACTGGTAGATTGCTTTTTTGCATGGCTATATATATACCTACCAACACTAGCATCGTGCAATTTTCGAAAAAATTCTGTACTGCAACAGCGTTGCCTGCCCCTACCGTTTCGTGTCCTCGCTCTTGTAACAATGCGTTGAGTGGCACTACATAAAATCCTCCCGTGCCGCCAATCAGAATTAGCAGGCCGATTGCCATGTATATGTTTGTGCTGTGAGCGAACAGCATAATCAACACCCCAATCGACATACCGACGGGCAGTACCCGATTAACATTCTTTAAGTTAATAGTAGTCGCTGCAAGTGCGGCACCTGCCGCTATCCCGATGGCTACTACACCACTTAAATTGGCAGGCATGCTTAAATCCGTGATACCTAATGCCACTGGTACCCATGCCACCAAAAGTAAACGCAGTGTTGAACCAGCACCCCAAAATACACTGGTGCCAAGCAATGATAATCTTGCATCACGGTTACTGAATAAGGTTTTTAAAGCACTTATAAAATGTTGAATTAAAGGTAGTGGTGCAAAGGTTTGGTTTCGCTTAGCTGGGGGTAGCTTTGGTATTAACGTATTCACAAAAGCTGCGAGTAAATAACATACGGATACTGATATTAACGCGGTTGAAACGGAGCTGTCTGCAAGTTTTCCACCAATGACTGCACCTAATAAAATAGCCACAATGGTAGAGCCTTCCATCATGCCGTTGGCTTTTACCAGTTTATCCGCTGACACCATCTCACTTAGAATGCCGTATTTGGCGGGAGAGTATGCTGCTGCACCAATGCCTACCAAGCCATACGCCAGTAGTGGATTCATGCCCATGAACATGGCACTAGCCCCTATTAGTTTAAACATATTGGCAATAAGCATGACCCGACCTTTGGGAAAGCCATCGGCAAATGGCCCAACGAATGGTGCTAATAAAATAAAGGCAATCACAAAAAATTCCTGCAACATGGGAATCTGCCAATTAGGTGCTAAATTTAATTTTAGCAGCGCAATCGCTGCAAATAGCAGTGCGTTGTCTGCTAAAGCAGACAAGAATTGTGCTATTAATACGGCAATCATGCCGCGTGAAGTAAGTGATTGGAGGTCAGTATTCATGCGGGCGCTTTCTCGAAGAAATATCTGGTTTCAAAAATTGACTTAACAATGACTTGCCTCAGAACTCATCAAAGTTTCAGAAGCCTATAAAGCATTTTTAATTTTATTTTTCATTTTCTGCCATTTGTTTCAAGGATACATAATCAGTTTTACCGGTGCCTAGTATTGGTAACTCATCGATGACAATAATTTTGCGTGCAACAGCGAGTTCTGGGCTGCCAAGCTCTTTGGCGCTGTTACCTAAAAGCTCACGGTTTAACGTGTTATCCGTTGTGTAAAGAATAATGTTCTCGCCACGCTGAGCATCTATTTGGGTTGTGGCAGCGTGTTGATGTTGCGGAGATGCATGATTGGCGATACTTTCTACAGCTTCTAGAGATACCATCTCGCCTGCAATTTTGGCAAAACGTTTAACGCGGCCTTTAATAAACACAAAGCCTTCACTGTCGATTTCTACAATGTCGCCAGTGTCATACCATTGCTCTTTCGGTGCTTGAATGACGCCAGGATTGTCATACAAATAGTAGCCAAGCATCACGTTTGGGCCGTGCACTGAAAGTAATCCGCCAGCTTCTATGCCGGGAACGGCTTCTAGTTTTGCTTCTAGCCCGGGCATCAGATTGCCAACAGAGCCATTTTTGTTCGCCATAGGGGTATTTACCGCTAACACTGGTGCACATTCTGTTGCACCATAACCTTCTAAAATACGGATGCCAAATTTATCTGCCCAAGTTTTGCGTACTTCTTCATGGAGTTTTTCTGCGCCTGCCACCACGTAACGTAATTTATAAAAATCATATGGATTGGCGAATTTGGCGTAGTTAGCCAGAAAAGTGCTGGTGCCAAATAATACCGTACAACCGCGGTCGTAAATGACCTCTGGAATCACGCGATAATGCAGCGGCGATGGGTAAACTAATAAGCGCGTACCCGTCACCAGTGGCATAATCGCGCCGCAGGTAAAACCAAATGCATGAAATAAGGGTAATACCATCATGAATTTGTCCTGCATGGAGAAGTCAATGACGGATTTAATTTGTGCGATATTCGCTAAAATGCTGCTATGCGAATGCACTACACCTTTCGGTTTACCTTCAGAACCAGAGGTAAACAACACTGCGGCTGGGTCTGAAGGCTGGCTTTTTGTGGCGGCTAACCTTGGCAGCCATAATGCAAAGCCCATTAGCCAAGCTTTATCGAGTAAGCTAAATGAAGTGCGCAAATCTTCTAAATAGACTATTTTTACTTGTTTTAAGCCTGCAACTACGTCTTCCAGTTTTGCGACCTTAATAAACTCACGTGAACTGATGATGGTGTTAATTGTGGCTACTGTGCAGGCGTTTTGAATGCCCGCACTGCCCGCTGTGTAATTTAACATTGCAGGAACCCGCGCGAATGCGCTCATGCCAAATACTAAACAAATCGTATTCGTTACGTTGGGCATCAGTACCCCAACATTTTCATGCGGCTGACTTACTTTGCTAGCAAGCCTGCCCAATGCCAAACTTTTTTTCAATAATTCGCCATAAGTTTCTTCTATTTGCTTCATGTCTTCGACCATTGGAGTTTTTCGTCCGTAGATTGAAATAGCATCCAAAAAGGCTTCAAAAAGGGTATTGATTGGCGCAGAGCTAAACATCATATTTTGCATTTCACGACGCATGGCATCACCTGCGGATTTACGCCTTGCTTTTGCAGTATTGCCTTCCGGCATATCAATATGGCTGGTGGGCAGAATAGAGATGGTAACTTTGGGAAAGATTTTTTTAGCTTGATCATGTTGCAAGCGACTAAAGTACGTGCGTGCGGCGCCATCAATACGCACAGGTAATATCATCGCGCCTGTTTTGGCGGCCACAAATCCGGGGCCGTCATACACTTTCATTAAAGAGCCTGTGAGCGTAATGCGGCCCTCAGGAAAAATCACTACTGGTTGACCAGCTTCAAGTAGTTTAATTACTTTTTTCATCGCAAGCGGAGAGCTTGGGTCTACCGCTAAATAAGGCGTTAGGCGCAATACTTGCCTGAACATCCAGCTATTCAATACGCTGGTATGCACGACAAAAGTAGCACGTACAGGCAAAAATAGCCCAAGTAATAAGCCATCTAAAAATGATTCATGGTTGGCTATAATTAATAGTTTGCAGTTATCTGCTTTATTTTTTTTTTAGGTAAATTTTCGATGCCAGTGATTTGCACACGAAAGATTAAGCGGCAAATATATTTTAATAATATGGTGATCATGACTGTCCTTTTGTTCGGCCTGATATTTGATTTTTGTCGGACTTTCTAGGTTGCATTCTTTATGTAAGTGAGCACGCCCTGTATGGCCTCAATTACTGTTGTGCTATTAATCCAAAAATAAACTTCTTTACCAATTTTTTCAGAGTGCAGCACCCCTGCACTATGCAACACTTTTATATGATGTGTAACCGCAGTGCGGCTTAGCGTTGTGGTGGAAACGATTTGCAATATATTTAGCTTTTCACCTTTTTCGAAAGCAAGCAAAATGCGCTGGCGATGTTCGTCACCAAGCGCAATGAATATGGCAGCAGTATTTTTGAATTCTTGTGGGATATCGGTAATCGACCTCATAACTATATAATTAGTTATTTAGTGATGTGTGTCAATCATTATTTTAAACCTATAAATTTTAGGCAATAAAAAGGGCGCTTGCGCGCCCTTTTAAAACTCACTTAATCTAGCATTTAGTTATGATAAGCACGTTCGCCGTGTTCAGTAGTATCTAAGCCTTCACGCTCAGATTCTTCAGATACACGTAGACCGATTAACACGTCTACAATTTTCAGAGCAATGAATGAAACCACCGCTGAAACCACAATTGCAGT
>JBDSHU010000176.1:0-4366 GCA_039918335.1 Methylotenera sp.
CCTTACGCATAAAAAAGTGCTTAAAGTTGATACTGATATCCTGATAGCCGTTACCAGCTTGCTCTAACGGCAGTTCAATATTTAAGCCTACGCTAGGCGCCTTACCTGGAAACGCACCCTTGTTGGCGGCTTCCATAATGCCAGGCCCTCCACCAGAAATGACACTGAAACCAGCGTCACTTAAAAGTCGAGCCACTTCCTCAGTCAATTTATAATAAGGATGATCTTCTGGCGTACGTGCGCTACCGAAAATAGACACGGCTGGCGTAATTTGTTTTAAGCGCTCGGTTGCGTCTACAAATTCTGCCATAATCTCAAACGCATGCCATGCTTCGTGATTGGCCGGGTTGCTATTAGGCAACGGTGGTTTAATTATCGTAGGTAATTTCTTTATTGTCATTTAAAGCTTCCTAAATTCATATGAAAACTCTTTTACTGGTAGACGGCTCTTCTTATCTTTACCGTGCATTTCACGCTTTGCCTGATTTGCGCAATAAAGAAAATGAACCTACAGGCGCAATTTACGGCGTGCTGAGCATGCTACGTAAACTGCACAAAGATTATGATTCAGATTATAGCGCGTGTATCTTTGATGCCAAAGGTAAAACCTTCCGCGAAGACATCTATCCAGAATATAAAGCGAATCGCCCAAGCATGCCAGATGATTTGCGCAGCCAAGTAGAGCCATTGCATGCAGCCATCAAAGCCATGGGCTGGCCGCTATTAATGGTGGATAACGTAGAGGCAGATGACGTGATTGGCGCACTGGCGAAACAAGCCGAAGCGCAAGGAATGCGCGTCATCATTTCTACCGGCGATAAAGACATTGCACAGTTGGTCAATGAGTATGTGACGGTGATCAACACCATGCCAAATGCCTTTAGGAAGGGTTACGAAATACTAGATATTACAGGGGTGGAAGCCAAGTTTGGCTTGAAGCCTGAACGCATCGTGGACTACTTAACCTTGATAGGTGACACCGTTGATAACGTACCCGGTGTTGAAAAAGTGGGACCAAAAACAGCGGTGAAATGGCTCAATACATATGGCTCCCTAGATAACATTATGGCCAATGCAGATAAAATTGGTGGCGTGGTGGGGGGAAATCTTCGCAAGGCGCTGCCTTGGCTGCCCACAGGCCGAGAGCTGATTACCATTCGCTGTGAGTTGGATAAGCATGAAGGCATGCCTGACAGCTTTGAAAACCTGTTGCCACAAACGCAGGATAAAACCAAACTAGTGGAATTGTATGAACGATTCAATTTCCGGACTTGGCGCCGTGAATTGGACGCAGCACCAAAAGTTGAACATCAAGCAGCGACCTCGGAGCTTGCAACTGGTGAGACAGGAGGCTTATTTGATGCCCCTACTGCTACAGTCAAAGTCAGTGTCACATCTGTTCCGAAAAAAGAAGTTGCAGAAAAAATTGAATACCAGGCCATTACCAGCCGCGACTACGAAACCATATTAACTAACGCGCAATTAGAAGTTTGGCTGGCTAAATTACAATCAGCACCGCTTATTTGCGTAGATACCGAAACCACTTCGCTTGACCCAATGACCGCAAAAATCGTTGGCTTATCATTTAGCGTACAAGCTGGTAGTGGCGCTTATTTACCATTAATGCATGATTATTTCGATGCGCCTGAACAATTGGATTTTAATGAGGTTTTAGCCAAAATCAAACCGATTCTGGAGAATCCTGAAATCAAGAAAGTGGGCCAAAATCTCAAATATGATCAACACATATTAGCCAATCATGGTATCGAATTGAATGGCATTACACACGATACCCTGCTGCAGTCTTATGTGTTCGAATCGCACAAATCGCATGGCATGGATGCATTAGCTGAGCGTCATTTAGGCATCAGCACCATTTCGTTTAAGGAGGTCGCCGGTAAAGGCGCCAAGCAAGTGAGTTTTAACCAAGTGACCGTAGAAGTCGCTAGCGAATATGCCGCTGAAGATGCAGACATCACGCTGCAATTGCATGAAGCGATGTACCCACAGATTGCAACAGATGCAAAATTAGATTTCATTTACAGCCACATTGAAATGCCAAGTTCGCAGATTTTATTCACGATTGAGCGCAACGGCGTGCTCATCGACCGAGATATGCTCAATGCCCAAAGCAATGAAATTGGAATGAAGCTAATCACGCTAGAGAATCAAGCGTTTGAACTCGCAGGGCAGCCTTTTAACTTAGGCTCGCCTAAACAACTGCAAGAGATTCTTTTTGGCAAACTTGGCATCAAACCCACCAAGAAAACACCTAGTGGTGCGCCTTCAACTGATGAAGACGTTTTGCAAGAGCTCGCGCTAGACCATCCACTGCCTAAAGTGTTATTGGATTATCGCGGCCTCGCGAAATTAAAATCCACTTATACCGATAAATTGCCGCGCATGATTAATGCGCAAACCGGTCGAGTGCATACCAGCTATAACCAGGCAGTAGCCATCACAGGCAGGTTAGCCAGCTCAGATCCTAATTTACAAAACATCCCTGTTAAAAGTGCCGAAGGTCGCCGTATACGCGAAGCCTTTATTGCGCCGCCTGGCAGCCATATCGTTTCAGCCGACTATTCACAAATTGAGCTCCGCATCATGGCGCATCTGTCGCAAGATGCAGGCATGCTGCAAGCATTTGCGAACAATGAAGATATTCACCGTCATACTGCCGCGGAAGTGTTTGGCGTAGAACGCGAAGCCGTCGATAACGAACAGCGCCGCTACGCTAAAGTCATTAACTTTGGCCTCATTTACGGCATGAGTGCGTTCGGCCTTGCACAAAACCTGAATATTGAGCGCAGCGCAGCGCAAAGCTATATCGAACGCTACTTTGCACGCTACCCGGGTGTGCGCGAATACATGCAAAATACGCGCGAGATTGCCAAACAAAACGGTTATGTCGAAACCTACTTTGGCCGCAGATTATGGGTACCAGAAATCAATAGTCCAAACGGTATGCGTCGCGCAGGCGCTGAACGTGCCGCTATTAATGCCCCTATGCAAGGCACTGCCGCCGACCTTATCAAGCTTGCCATGATTGCCGTGGACCAATGGTTAAAAGAAGAAAAATTACAGACCATGCTCATCATGCAAGTACACGATGAATTGGTGCTGGAAGTGCCAGATAGTGAACTGGAGTTGGTTAACTTTACCTTACCAAAGCTAATGCAAAATGTAGCTAAATTAGATGTGCCATTATTAGCTGAAGTAGGCGTGGGTAGTAATTGGGAAAGTGCGCATTAAATTTTACGGAGCACAGAAATTGATATTAAAAGAAAAACAACTTACCAACTCTCAAAATCCTAAAATTCGCGCAGGCGAAGAAGCCGAAAAGCAAATGGCTTTTTATTTACAAAGGGCATTTGCAAAGAAAAATGATTGCTTTGTATTAAATGACCTTAGGATTGTTCACAATGACGATGTTGCACAAGTCGACCATCTGCTTGTTACTCCATTTGGCTTATTCATTATTGAATCAAAAAGCATACATAGCAAAATCATTGTAAATAAACGCAATGAATGGTCACGTACTTACAACAAAGAGGTTGAGGGGATGCCATCGCCTGTTTTGCAAGCGGAAGCTCAAGGTAAAGTTTTTAAAGAACTTTTAATGGAAAACAAAGAAAGATTGCTAGGGAAACTATTATTTGGAACAGTGCAAAAAGGATTTATAAACTGCCAAATATTTATTTACGTAGCAATTTCTGATAAAGGCGTAATTGATAGAGAGCATGATGTTAAAGAGCTGTTTAAAGCGGACCAAATTTGTAAATCAATTCTTACAGAACTTGAATCGCTAAAGAAAAGAAGTAACTTACTTTCATTATCAGTAGATCCGGTGTGGGAAATAAGTTTAGAAGAAACAAAAATAGTTGCAGAGTTTTTACTTAATAAACATAAGCCAATACTTAAAGCTAATTTAGTTAAACCTGCAATATCAACCGTTAAATCCAAAGTAATACCTTTAGATAAGCCTGAGAAAAGCTTCATTCCAAAAGTAGGTGCACTTTGCCCTAAATGTAATAAACACAAACTCATTAGAAAAAGCATCACTCGTAGTGATAATACAGAAACTGATTTCTTAGCTTGCGAGGCTTATCCCGCCGAATGCAAAGCTATTTTTGCATTAGTGGCTTTAGCAAAAGCTATTGATAAACCTGATGATATAGTTGTTAATATTCAAGTGCATAAAGAACAAGACACTTGCCCAAGATGTAAATCTGGAAAGTTAATGCTTCGTAAAGCTAAAACTGAATTTCTTGGTTGTTCACAGTATCCAAAGTGTAAATTTACTGATTATCGTAATTAAAAAATAATGCCAAATTTACCTAATATCGGCGTTTACATTATCGGCGAT
>JBDSHU010000177.1:0-11033 GCA_039918335.1 Methylotenera sp.
ATCAGTAGCAGCATCAGCCCAAGGTTAAGTGAAAATAAGTAAAAGTTAGTCACTGCCAGCATGACCATGCCGCCAACAAATTGAAACAAACTACGCAAGCCCATGGAAATAGAACTGCCCACTACGGTTTGAATCAGTGTGGTGTCACCTGTCAGGCGAGAAAGAACTTCACCAGTTTGCGTAGTTTCAAAAAACTGCGGTGACTGGGTCATGACTCTTGCATACACAGCGCTACGTAAATCCGCGGTAGTGCGCTCGCCCACCCAAGATATTGTGTAATAGCGACTTGCAATCATCAGCGCCCAGAATGCCGCGAGTGCGAACATCACTAAAAAATGCCCATTCAAACTTAATTCGCCAATCAGGCCATTGTGCGGCTTGGTAGAGGCAGCCTTGCCGATAAAGCCGAAGTCGATTAAATCGCGAAATGCCAGCGGTACTAATAAGAGCGTGGCAGAACCTAGGCATAGCAATACAAACGCCAGCAATACCCGTGAGCGATAAGGACGCAGAAATGGCCATAAACTAGCTAATGAATAGAGTTTTTTAGTCGGTGTATTGATGAGTTCTTTAACCGGCGTATGAGTAACAGATTGCATATTAGTGAATGATTTTTATAGAATCTTGATAGTAGCATTGGCAATTACTAATAGGGTAGGTTCATTAAGTTTGTATTTGCTACGCGTTAGCGTTGATGACTTTACCTTGAGTGTAAAAAATCAATGACTTAAATGATTAAGCAATTAAGTCCGCATGGCATGTCCTGATTTATACTTACACTGTATTTACATCTTTCTGATTAATATTCACAAATAATTATGCATAAAAACATTAAAGCAATTATCTGGACGGCTGTTGTAGCACTTGGCGTTTCTGCAGTGTGTGCGATTGCACTTAATCGGGGTGAAAGCATCAGTGCGATGTGGTTCATTACAGCTGCGGCCTGCGTATACGCCATTGCCTACCGTTTTTATGCAGCATGGATTGCCGCCACTGTCTTGGTTATTGATGAAACCCGTGCAACGCCCGCAGAAAGAATGGATAACGGGCGTGATTTTGTACCTACCAATAAATGGGTGGTATTTGGTCATCATTTCGCCGCCATTGCCGGCCCTGGGCCTTTGGTGGGACCAACCTTAGCCGCGCAATTCGGCTATTTGCCCGGCACATTGTGGATTTTAATTGGCGCAGTGCTTGGCGGCGCAGTGCAGGATATGGTGACACTATTTTTCTCAACCCGCCGTAACGCCCGCAGTTTAGGCCAAATGGCGCGGGATGAAATCGGTCCGATTGGCGGCGCGGCAGCGCTCATCGGCACGTTTTTAATCATGATTATTTTGATTGCCGTGTTAGGTTTAGTGGTGGTAAATGCCATGAAGCATAGTCCATGGGCCACCTCGACTGTAGCGGCAACGATTCCAATCGCCATGTTGGTTGGATTTTATATGCGGAGTTTTCGACCCGGACGCGTCTTGGAAGCGTCAGCGCTCGGTGTGATATTGCTTTTGCTAGCAGTAGTCGGCGGTGGTTGGGTAGACCATCATCCAACGCTACGTGTGCTATTTGACCATGAAGGTTTAATACTGGCATGGGGTGTAATCGCTTATGGTTTTGCCGCAGCAGTAGTGCCAGTTTGGCTGCTGCTTGCGCCACGAGACTATTTATCTACTTATATGAAGATCGGTACGATTACCTTACTTGCGGTTGCCATTGTCATTTTGCAGCCGCATGTACACATGCCTGCACTCACGCAATTCACGGATGGCTCAGGGCCAATCTTTGGCGGGAAGTTATTTCCGTTCGTGTTCATTACCATCGCTTGTGGCGCGATTTCAGGTTTTCATGCTTTGATTGCTTCGGGCACTACACCTAAATTGTTAGGCAATGAACGTGATATTCGTATGATAGGTTACGGTGCGATGCTGCTTGAAAGCTTTGTCGCGATTATGGCGATGATCGCCGCCACAGTATTAGAGCCCGGTGTATTTTTTGCCATTAACAGCCCAGCGGGGGTGGTAGGTAAAGATGCGATTGACGCGATTGCTAAAATCAATAGCTGGGGTTTTGCCGTCACGGTTGAGCAAATGAATCAATTAGCCAAAGATATGGGCGAAAGCACCTTGTTTGCGCGTACTGGCGGTGCGCCTAGCCTGGCTGTTGGTATGGCGAGTATATTCGGCAATGCGTTCGGCAAGAGCATGTTAGCGTTGTGGTATCACTTCGCCATCATGTTTGAAGCGATATTTATACTCACTACCTTAGATGCCGGTACCCGTGTGGGACGTTTTATGCTGCAAGACATGCTAGGTAATATCTGGCCGAAAATGGGCCAGACTTCCTGGTGGCCTTCTGTATTTTTTACCAGTGCGCTAGTGGTTGCTGGCTGGGGCTATTTTTTATATATCGGCGTGATAGATCCAAACGGTGGTGTGAATCTCTTATGGCCGTTATTTGGTATTGCGAACCAAATGTTAGCCGCCATTGCCTTATGTGTAGGTACAGGAATTTTGGTGAAATCTGGCAAATTAAAATATGCCTGGATTACTGGCCTACCATTAGTTTGGTTGGTAATCGTTACCACTACTGCAGCCTGGCAAAAGATTTTTAGTGATGATATTCGTGTAGGTTTTTTTGCCGCGGCCAATGATATGGCTACTAAATTAGCTGCAGGTGTACTGCCACCAGAAAAAGCCGCAGTAGCACCACAGCTCATTTTTAATCAAAACTTGGATGGCTATTTAACGTTATTTTTTATCGCAGTATTATGGATAGTGATTATTGATATGTTGCGCGTGATGCTGCGATATTTAGCGGGTAAGCCATTGTTGCCGCTTACAGAAAGCGCGCATGAGCCAAGCCGATTGGTAGAGGATTGGGTGAGAGACTAATGTTTAATGTTAAAACTAGAATTAAAACAATTTGGCACAACATCCGGCGTTTGTCCGGAGATGATGCTTATGAGCAGTATTTGAAGCATTACTTTGAAGTGCATGCTGACAACGCTGATGCAGTTGAACCGTTAAGCCGCGAAGCTTTTTTTAAAGAGTGGCAGGATAAAAAATGGAAAGGTATTAACCGTTGTTGCTAGCAGGACATTAACCGAAGCCGAAATTTCACGCGTGATAGAAATGGCTTGGGAAGATAGAACGCCATTTGAAGCGATTCAGTTTCAGTTTGGTTTAAATCAAGATGGTGTGATTAAACTCATGCGCAGCCATCTAAAGCTCACTTCTTTTAAGCTCTGGCGTGAGCGTACCCACGGACAATTGACTAAACATTTGAAGTTAAGAAGCACTGAGTTCACTCGGCATAAGGCAATCACCGAGTGAAACAGTTTTAGGGGTTATTGCACATATAGACGGCCGAATTTGTTTTTAGAGCTCGCCCAAAACATCCAAATACCCAATAAAATCATAGGCAAGCTCAACCATTGCCCCATACTTAAACCTGCAGAGAGCAGGCCTAAGTAATCATCAGGCTCACGGGTAAATTCAACCAAGAATCTAAAACTGCCGTAACCGATGAGAAATAAAGCCGAAATCGCACCGGTGGCACGCGGTTTCGCAGAGTAGATCCATAGCATTAGAAATAACACTACACCCTCAAGTGCGAACTCGTAGAGTTGCGAAGGGTGGCGTAGCAGGCTATCCACTTTAGGAAATATCATGCCGAATTCTGAGTTGGTGACACGTCCCCACAATTCAGCATTGATGAAATTACCCATACGACCAGCACCTAAGCCAATGGGAACCAAAGGCGCAACAAAGTCCATGATATTCAGCCATTTAAGATGATACTTGCGCGCAAAAATCCACATTGCGACTAGTACGCCTAAAAAGCCGCCGTGAAAGCTCATGCCGCCTTGCCATACAGCGAAGATTTCAACAGGGTTTTGCAAGAAATAGCTTAGTTGGTAAAAGAGTACGTAGCCTAAACGACCGCCTAGAATAACGCCTAATGCGCCAAAAAATAATGCATCGTCTAACATCTCATTGGTCCAGCCGTGCCATTTACGATGTTTAATCTGCCATTTTCCTAAGGCCAAAAATGCCAGAAAACCAGTTAAATACATTAAGCCGTACCAATGAATACCGAAATTTCCAAGATGGATTGCAATGGGGTCGAAAGAGGGATGGGTAAACATAAGTATTATCAATAGAACAAAATAAGCATTTTACTCTTTTATAAATTTGCAGACATGCTAATTTAACTTGAGTAGGGAAGATAACCATATAACCTTAGTAATAATCTAAGCCTATGCCAATGTACATTTTGAAAAGCTACTGAATTAGTTAATTACTGTACGTTTCATACACTAACTTCTAGCAATTTGGCAAGATTTCTTTAGCTACTTACGGCTAGCTAGTCTAAAATTACGTATTTAGATTGCAACATTTATTATTACGGATTTTACCATGCCAGTTTATCGTTCACGAACCACTACTCACGGCCGCAATATGGCGGGTGCACGCGCATTGTGGCGCGCTACCGGAATGAAAGACGGTGATTTTGATAAGCCTATCATCGCTATTTCTAACTCTTTTACGCAGTTTGTGCCGGGTCACGTGCATTTAAAAGACTTAGGTCAATTAGTAGCACGTGAAGTCGAGCGCGCCGGCGGCGTGGCCAAAGAGTTTAATACGATTGCCGTGGATGACGGTATTGCGATGGGTCATGGCGGTATGCTGTATAGCTTGCCTTCGCGCGATTTAATTGCCGATAGTGTGGAATACATGGTCAACGCCCACTGTGCTGATGCGTTAGTCTGTATATCGAATTGCGACAAAATTACCCCGGGTATGTTAATGGCCGCATTGCGGTTAAATATCCCCGTGGTATTTGTTTCGGGTGGTCCTATGGAAGCAGGCAAAGTAAACTGGGGTGGCAATACGCATAAGCTGGATTTGGTCGATGCAATGGTGGCGGCTGCGGATAGCAAAGTGTCTGATGCGGAATCAGATGCGATTGAGCGTTCTGCTTGCCCAACCTGCGGTTCTTGTTCAGGCATGTTTACTGCAAACTCTATGAACTGTTTAACCGAGGCGTTGGGTTTAAGCTTGCCGGGCAATGGCTCTACGCTTGCTACACATGGGGCGCGTAAAGAATTATTCTTAAAAGCCGGTCGATTAATCGTAGAGTTGACTAAGCGTCATTACGAGCAAGACGATTACTCAGTATTGCCACGTAGCATTGCCAATATGCAGGCATTTGAGAATGCCATGGCACTCGATGTATCTATGGGTGGCTCCACCAACACAGTATTGCATTTGCTCGCGGCTGCACATGAGGCTGAGCTTGATTTCACCATGAGCGATATTGATCGTATTTCTCGCAAAGTGCCATGTTTGAGCAAAGTGGCGCCTGCTACAGCTAAATATCATATGGAAGATGTACATCGTGCCGGTGGTGTTATGGGCATTTTAGGTGAATTAGATCGTGCCGGTGTCATCCATAGAGACACGCCAACCGTTCATAGTCCAACAATGGGCGATGCTTTGGATAAATGGGATATTAAAGTGACGCAGGATGAGGATGTTAAAAAATTCTTCCGTGCTGCACCCGGCGGTATTTCTACGACCATCGCCTTTAGTCAAAGCATGCTTTATCCAACCTTAGATGATGACCGTGCAGAAGGTTGTATTCGTGATAAAGCCCATGCTTACTCGCAAGATGGAGGGTTGGCAGTGTTATACGGCAATATCGCATTAGATGGCTGCATCGTTAAAACTGCTGGTGTGGATGACAGTATCTTGAAGTTCACCGGCCGCGCGCGCATTTTTGAATCGCAAGATGCTACCGTAGAAGCGATTCTTGCGGATCAAGTTATCGCCGGTGATGTTGTGGTCATTCGTTACGAAGGTCCACGCGGTGGGCCAGGCATGCAGGAAATGTTATATCCTACTTCATACTTGAAATCTAAAGACTTAGGTAAGGCCTGTGCTTTACTTACCGATGGCCGCTTTTCTGGCGGTACCTCTGGCTTAAGTATCGGTCACGCCTCACCGGAAGCAGCTGAAGGCGGCGCAATTGGTCTGGTGGAAGAAGGTGACACGATTGAAATCGATATTCCAAACCGTACGATTCATTTGGTGATCAGCGATGAAGAAATGGCGCATCGCCGTGCAAAAATGGACGCCAAAGGTAAAGATGCTTGGAAACCGGTCAATCGTGTACGCGCAGTTTCACCTGCGTTGCGTGCTTATGCAGCCATGACTACCAGTGCGGCGCGTGGTGCTGTTCGTGATGTCTCGCAAATCGAAAAGTAGTAAATATAAAAGTAGAAATTACAAATAGTCAGCCTAGCAATAATCAGTTTTTACGCTAGGCTGACATCTAGCGCTGATGTCTAGAATTTAAAGCAAAGTAAACTAAATGACACTAACTAATGTAGTAATAGAATCTGGCCTAGCTGAAATACCAGCTAAAGGCACTGATGTAAAAGAAACTCAGTTAATAGAAGCTGACTTGAGTGATGACGTACGATTTGTTAAAGATGAAAATGGTCTGGATTATATTGAAATAGAAAATCGTTTTGCAACCGCTAAGCTGGCACTGCAAGGCGGACACATTATGCATTGGCAGCCAAAACATACCGCCGAGCCAGTATTGTGGATGTCCGACCATTCGCGAAATGAAGTGGGTCGTTCAATACGTGGCGGTATTCCGCTTTGCTGGCCATGGTTTGGCGCACATCCTACTGACAGCAGCTTATGTATGCACGGTTTTGCCCGCGTGACGCCGTTTACGTTGATAGATGTCGGGCAAATGAATAATGGCTATACGCGCGTGATTTTGCAAATGAAACACACTGAAAACGCAGCGCGTCAGCTTTCTTACCCATATACATTGGTGCTGACTATTGAAATCGGTGAAACGCTGTCTATTAAACTCGCAACCACTAATCGTGGTAGACAGCCATTTTTTATGGGAGAAGCATTTCATACTTATTTTAATATTGGTGATATCGAGAAAATATCGCTTACAGGTCTTGAAGATACTGAATATGCCGATAAGCTATTAGACTACTGGCGTGATACTCAAGATGGTACAGTGCGATTTGATCAAGAGTTTGACCGTGTGTATGTGGGTACACGTACCGCGGTGACCATTCATGATGAAATGCTAGGTCGTAACATCATCATCAACAAAAAAGGTAGTAGTTCGACCGTGGTGTGGACACCTTGGGAGAAGAAAGCACATCAAATTGTTGATATGCCCAGAGATGATGGCTGGCGTAAGATGATTTGCGTGGAAACCGCCAATGCGATGGAGAATATCGTCATGATTAATCCCGGGTATACACATGTGCTGGCAGTGGAGTACGTAGTGACTGATATTTAATCCGACATTTATATATGTCTAATAAACTTGCCAGCGAAACCAGCCCATATCTTTTACAGCATGCAGAGAACCCCGTGGAATGGTATCCATGGGGTGAGCAAGCACTTACTTTAGCCAAGGAACAGAATAAGCCGATATTGCTTTCAATCGGCTATTCAGCATGTCATTGGTGCCATGTGATGGCGCATGAGTCGTTTGAAGATGCAGAAACTGCCGCTATCATGAATGCACATTTCATCAATATCAAAGTGGATCGTGAAGAGCGGCCTGATATTGACCAAATTTACCAGACAGCGCACAGCATGTTGTCCAATAAAAGCGGTGGCTGGCCACTCACGGTGTTTTTAACACCTAATCAAGAGCCGTATTTTACCGGAACCTATTTTCCTAAAACCGCACGTTATCAGCTGCCAGGTTTTGCGGATTTAATCCCAAGGGTTGCTGCTTATTATCATGAGCGTAAAGAAGACGTTGCTACCCAGAACCTACAATTGGCCGATGCACTGGCAAGAACAATTCCAGTCGCCAATACTGTGGTTTCGGCCGACGAAAGCACGATTCATCTGGGGTTTGAACAATTAAAGGATAGCTTTGATTTTGAGCATGGCGGCTTTGGTACTGCGCCGAAATTTCCAAATCCGGCAGATATTACTTTGCTATTACATCAGGCAAAAGCAGGCAACAAGCAAGCCGAAGCGATGGCATTGCAAATGCTGTCCGCCATGGCAGACGGCGGTATTTACGATCAAATCGGCGGTGGTTTCTGTAGATATTCAGTAGACGAGCGCTGGAATATTCCGCACTTTGAGAAAATGCTGTACGACAATGGACAATTACTTTTTTTATACGTCGATGGCTGGCAAATAAGCAAAAATAGCCAAGAAAAAGAAAAGTTCGAAAAAGTAATTTCAGAAACTATCGCATGGTTACAACGCGAAATGATCTCGCAACAGGGTGCTACCAAAAGTGCGATTTATTCTTCGCTAGATGCGGATTCTTTAGATTCACATGGGCATAGCGCAGAAGGTGCATTTTATGTATGGCAAACCGCAGAGGTAAAAGCCTTACTTACGCCGGAAGAATTCATCGTGGCATCACGATGTTGTGGGTTTGACCGTGCGGCTAATTTTGAAGATCCTCATCATGGAACTCAGGCGTGGCATGCTTATATGGCTACGCTTCCAGATGAGCAAGATAAGACTTTATTCAATAGTGCAAAAGCCAAATTATTTACAGCGCGTGCGCAACGCACAAGGCCGGGTTTAGACGACAAAATATTGACTTCCTGGAATGCGCTGGCGATTAAGGGTTTAGCCCGTGCTGGTGCAGTGTTGAGTCGACCAAATTGGATATTACTCGCACAGAATGCGGTAGATTTTATACGTGATCATTTGTGGGTGAAAAATTCAACTGGCGAGTTTCAATTACTGGCAACGGCTAAGGATGACAAAGTCCATCTAAATGCTTATTTAGATGATCATGCATTTTTATTGGACGCACTATTAGAGTTGATGCAAGCTGACTATAGAAGCGTTGATATGCAGTTTGCAGAAGAGATAGCCGAAGCGTTGCTAGAGAATTTTGAAGCGGAAGAGGGCGGTTTTTACTTTACTGCCCATCATCATGAACAATTGATATATCGTCCTAAGCAAGGGTTTGACAATGCCACCCCTAATGGCAATGGTATTGCAGCGGTTGCGTTACAACGTTTTGGGCATGTATTGGGAGAGTCGCGCTATTTGCAATGCGCCGAACGTAGTTTGCAAGCATTTGATGCAGTGATTAAACGTAATCCGGCGGGCTGTGCAAGTTTAAGCCATGCATTACAAGAGTATTTAACACCGCCAACTTTGGTGATTTTGCGTGGTGAAGCAGCAAACTTGCAAACTTGGCATAATGAAATAAGACTACACTATTATCCACACCATTTATTTTTCTATCTAGATGAAACGGTACAGACCTTACCGAAAACGCTACAAAGAAATATATCGGCTGATGTCAACGCGTGGGTGTGTCAAGGCGTTATTTGTACTCAAAGTATCGATGATTTGGCGAGCTTGTTCAATCAAATTTAACAGGACTATATTTTTCTAGTAATTTATTCAGTGATTTGTATTAACTTACTTGATAAAATCATGATTGTGGGTATCATACCTCGTTGCAAAAATGTACAGAATATAATTATTAAGCGTAAATTCAAGGAGATAGCATGAAAGCATTATTGTTAGCAATCGCTGCTGCTGGTTCTATGTTAGTTGCAGCTCAAGCCAATGCAGTAGACGCGAAAGCGGCCGAAGCATTAGCACAAAAAAGTGGCTGTTTAGCTTGCCACAGTATTGATAAAAAAGTGTTAGGCCCATCTTATAAAGATGTGGCAGCAAAATACAAAGGTGATAAAACTGCAGAAGCTAAATTAATTGCTAAAGTTAAAGCAGGTGGTAGTGGTGTTTGGGGTCCAATCCCGATGCCAGCGCACAGCCCACAAGTTAAAGATGCGGATATTAAAACTGTTGTTCAATGGATTTTGAGCATGTAATTAGGCGTTAAGTTAGAAAAAAGCCAGTCATTTGACTGGCTTTTTTTTATTGATTAAAGCAAATTTTTGGTTAAAGTCACTTTAGCTAATTGCTAACGGTTTAATTTGCTATGGTGTATTGAGTAAACAAAGTAAACCACAATACCAATTAATATCCACACAAAAAACCTGAACCAAGTGGTTGCAGGTAAAAATGCCATCAATGCACCGCAAGATAAAATTCCCAGCACAGGAATAAGTGGATTCCATGGGTTTTTGAAAGGTCTTTTCAGGTTAGGCTGGCGTATACGTAATACGATAACACCTACACACACCATGACAAAACTCGCTAATGTACCAATATTAACGGTTTCAGCAAGTTCGCCTAAAGGGATGAAACCTGCAACAATCGAAACGATTAAACCGCACATTAAGATAATTTTTGTTGGTGTTTGGCGGTCTGGATTGACCTCTGAAAAAATAGGTGGAATCAAACCATCACGGCTCATCGCGAAAAGTATACGTGTTAAGCCATAAAGCAGCACCAGCAATACAGTAATTAATCCTGCCAATACGCCGGTTGCTACTAATGTTGAGGCCCAGGTATAACCAATTTTGGTTAATGCAAAAGCTACCGGGGAAGACACGTTAAGCTCGGTATAAGGCACGATGCCAGTGAGTAGGGCTGAAACGATGATATAGATAATGGTACAAAATATCAGCGAAGCTAATAAACCAATAGGCAAATCGCGTTGTGGGTTTTTAGCTTCTTCTGCAGCGGTAGAGACAGCATCAAAGCCAAAATAAGCGAAAAATACCAATGAAGCGCCCGCCAACACGCCGATATTTTTACCGTTCTCTAAAGTGCTGAACCAGCCAAAAGGCATAAATGGCTGCCAGTTATCAGTGTTAAGGTGCAATGAAGCAAGGACAATAAAAATAGCAATTGTAGAAAGTTTAATGAGCACAATAATGTTGTTAAAACGCGCACTTTCTTTAACGCCTATGATTAACAAAATAGTCAGTAGCCAAATAATACCAAAGGCAGGTAGGTTGATAAGGCCGCCGACCATCGGTGCTTTAGTTAGTGCTTCTGGTAAATGCAGATTGAAGTTAGCGAGTGTATTAACGAAATACCCACTCCAGCCATTCGCCACTGCCGCTGCACCAACACCAT
>JBDSHU010000178.1:0-7945 GCA_039918335.1 Methylotenera sp.
ACGTATATTTTCCAGAGTATGCATTTACTAAATATCTAATAAAAACACTGATTAAACTAATTTCCAAGCCAAGCCCTGCCCTGCCCTGAGTGGCACCAACACATCGCCATCAAACGGCAAACTTTCAGGCACCTTCCAGCTTTCTTTCACTAGCGTGATTTGCTCGGTGTTACGTGGCAATCCGTAAAAATCCGCACCATAAAAACTCGCAAAACCTTCCAATTTATCTAAAGCATTTTCCTTATCAAACGCTTCAGCATACAACTCCATAGCCGTATGTGCCGTGTACATACCCGCACAACCACAAGCCGCTTCTTTAGTATGTTTTGCATGCGGCGCGCTATCTGTACCTAAGAAGAATTTAGCATTACCTGAAATTGCTGCTTTCACTAGCGCCACACGATGCTCTTCACGCTTCAAAATAGGTAGGCAATAATGATGCGGCTGAATACCGCCTTTGAACATATCGTTACGATTCATCAGTAAATGGTGCGCGGTAATTGTTGCGGCGACATTATTCGGTGCTTCGGTTACAAAATCAGCCGCATCTTTCGTGGTGATGTGCTCGAATACTATTTTTAACGCTGGAAAGTTTTTAAGTAGGGGAATCATGTGACGTTCAATAAATACACGCTCACGATCAAACACATCCACGTCGTTATCAGTCACTTCTGCGTGTGCTAACAAAGGTATGCCGAGCTTTTCCATCGCCTCCAACGCTTTGACGCAATGACCTAAGTTTGTAACGCCAGAATCTGAATTAGTGGTTGCGCCTGCTGGGTAAAGCTTTACGCCATGTACGATACCACTCGCTTTGGCTAATGCAATTTCATCGGCGGTTGTATTATCAGTTAGGTACAAAGTCATTAAAGGCTCAAAACTTGAACCTTGGGGTCGCGCATCTAAAATGCGTTGGCGATACTCACTTGCCAACGCTGTAGTAGTGACTGGCGGGCGCAAATTGGGCATGACAATCGCGCGCGCAAATTGCCGAGCAGTATCTGGCAACACGGCTTTTAAGGCTGCGCCGTCTCTCAGGTGTAAATGCCAGTCATCTGGACGGGTGATAGTTAGTGTGTGTTGATTAGTCATTTTTGTAGGTCTATTGTTTGGTTGCTATGTTTAAGCACTATTCTTTGAGCTTAGTTTTTAAGCTAAGTGCAAATTCGTAAAGGTCGTTTTTCTTCTCATTGGTGATTTCTACCGCTAACTTTACCGCTTGTTTAAGTGGCAAATCTGCCAATAGCAATTTTAATACGCGAACAGTATTTTCTGATATTTCTTCTGTATCTTTTATAGCCGCAGCCTCAATTAACAGCACAAACTCACCACGCTGTTGATTAGCATCGGCTTCCAGCCATGCAGCGGCATCGCCCAAATCGCAGCTATAAATCGTTTCAAACGTTTTGGTAATTTCTCGCGCAAAGGTAACGCGTCGTTCCGCACCTAACACGTTCGCCATATCGGTGATGCTTTCTACGATGCGATGCGGTGCTTCATAAAATACCAGTGTGACGGTTTGTGTTTTTAAAACCTCAAGTACTTTACGCCGCGCCGCGCCACTTGCTGGCAAGAAACCATGAAATAGAAAGCCATTTTGAACAATGCCAGAAACCGACAAAGCAGCAACCACGGCACTCACCCCAGGAATAGGCACAACTTTAACACCTGCTTTACGCACTAGATCGACCACTACCGCACCTGGGTCGCTAATACCTGGGGTACCAGCATCCGTAACCAAGGCTATATTTTCACCTGCTTTTAGTTGCACTAATAACTTCTCAGCAGACTGATGTTCATTATGCTCATGCACGGCAATGAGTTTTTTGCTTATGCCAAAATGTGACAATAAACCTGAAGTATGACGCGTATCTTCAGCAGCGATTGCATCTACAGCTTTCAAAGTCTCAATTGCGCGCAAGGTAATGTCGCCTAAATTGCCGATTGGCGTTGCCACCACATATAATGTGCCATAACTACTCATGGTTTGGTTTACTCATACTTTTAATTTACTCATACTCGAACTGTTGATGCTTAAATTTTTCATGCATGAATTTTACAGCCTAGCGGCTTTGACTCCTATAAAAAATTTCGCCTATGAAAATCAATCTGAATAATGCTGGCTTAACTGCCGAAAAATTAGCTGCAACTTTTTTAATGAATCATGGACTTAAAATGGTGGCACAAAATTATCACTGCCGCTTTGGGGAGATTGATTTAATTATGACGGATGCGAAAACCCTAGTGTTTATTGAGGTGCGCTTAAGGTCTAACAGCCAATTTGGCAGCGCCGCCGCGAGCATTACGCCGCAAAAACAACAAAAACTGATATTAACTGCGCAGCACTATTTACAGCAACATGGCGACAGCTTATGCCGCTTTGATGCAATTTTAATGAGCAAAGCAGACACCGCACACATCGAATGGGTACGTAATGCTTTTGACGCATAATGCGCGTATGATTTGCAGAAATTACGCTTTTCTTTTCATTTAACAACGATTAATTCAATACAACGCTTAATATCCAACAACATTAAGAGTTGCCAAAAAAACGAAATCAACACCTAGGAGTTACCAATGAATTTAACAAACAAAAGTATCATCACACTTGCCTTATCTACCTTACTCGCTTCCCAAATAACCGGCTGCCTGCCTATTATTGCAGGTGGTGCAGCGGCAGGTGGTGCGATAGCGGCAGATAGGCGCACTGCTGGCATTTTTGTAGAAGACGAAAATATCGAGCTAAAAGCTTTCAAGAAAATGGAAACTAATTTAGGTGAAAATGCGCATGTCAATGTAACAAGCTTTAACCGCAACGTATTGCTTACAGGAGAAGTGCCTGACGCCGCCGCTAAAGCGAAAGCAGAAAGCTTAGCTAGGGAAATCAACAATATCACCTCAGTTACCAATGAAATTACTGTGGGACCAAAATCATCAATCGGCTCACGCAGCAACGATAGTTATATTACTTCAAAAGTAAAAGGTCAGTTTTTAACTGAAAATAAATTCCCAGCAAACTATGTAAAAGTAGTGACGGAAAATGGCATAGTGTATTTAATGGGTATTGTGACTGCAAGTGAGGCGGATGATGCTGTAGAGATTGCCCGTAACACCCAAGGTGTAACTAGCGTGGTTAAAGTATTTGACTATGTAGACGCCTCAGCAATCCGTAAATAATAAATATATACGAACCATATTTACTCAGCATTGAGAACATAAGTATGATGTACAAATATGGTTTGTTATAATTATTCTAAATAATGTAATACATGGTAAAAAATAAATGACAACAGAACAATCTAAAGCTAATAGCCATAAGGCAAGCGCGCAAGCTAATGAGATTATTATTGAAGGCAATACCCGAGCAGGTAAGCCTTTTCGTCCAAGTGACTGGGTTGATCGTATGTGCAGCACATACGCCACTTTTGGCGAGAATCGAAAGCTCAAGTATTCGCCCTATTTAAAACCTAGAGTTGTTAATGGCGTGCGTTGCTTAGCTGTAGATTTAAAACTTAAAACCGTAAACCCAGATGGTTATGCGCAGCTAATGCATTTCGCAGATGAAAATCAATTGAACGTACTAGATAGTGCCGGTAACAGTATAGAAGTACCGCATTAAATCTCATTTATAGAACTAACGCCTATATCAGCGTTAGTTTTTATCTGCACCAATTAGTTTTTCTATGAATTGCTTAGTAATTAAACCTCGCTTAATTTTTACTAACTCACCTTTAGGATTATAAATAAAGGTGGTGGGTAATACGTCGGCTGAACCTATCTGTGCTGTGACCGCATCGTCACCCAGCACGATAGGGTAAGACATCAACATATCATCCACGTATTCTGCTACTTCTTTCGTGCTTGAATACTCAAACACCACCCCTATTACCATCAGATCTTTTTTCTTATGGTGATCATACAGATTCACCAAATCAGGCACTTCTTCCAAACAAGGCGGACACCAAGTAGCCCAATAATTAACCAGCACCCATTTACCTTGGTAATTGGATAACTGATGTTTAACACCAGCAGTATCTTTTAATTGAAACTTAGCGCTGGTAACGGTTTCAGTAAAACCGGATTGACTCACAATGGTGAGTGATATTCCGAGTAGGCAATTGAATAATACTTGTCTTGTAAACATGTTGAATAATGAATTAAAGAATTAAATATAAATTTAAATAAGGTAATCTATGTAGCCACAATTAAATTATTTAGGATTATTGACTAGAGTAGTCACATTGCAAACCAGTCAATTAGCTAGTGTTAATATGAGCATTATCATACAATTGTGTAACATTTAGACACAGCTAAAGAATAATAATGGCCTTAAACCTCAACATTCCTACCCTGAAAGATAAACCACTTATTGTTGCGGATACACGTCCGCAAAAAATAGCTTTATCCCTATTAAATTTAGATAAACAAAATCCACTCGAAACTGCAGCATATTTGCAGACAGAGCTGGAAATACTCAATCGCCAAAAAGTATCTGTAAATAATAGAATTCAAGCTTTAGATGCATACCGACCATTATTAATCAGCTCAGCACAAGCACTTGCCGAAGATTATGACAATGCTACTCTACCCTTGTATGACAAAGCCAAATTAGCGGCTTCTGCAACTGAATCATTATGGCTAGAGCTAGGCTATGGTTATAAGCTCGCTTTAGTCGATTTACAAAATCAATTCATCAAACTCGGTACTGACAAAAGCTCGGCCTATGTCATACAACGCGCAATTGATGCATTAGCAGAGTATGCACTGGTTTGTTATCAAACTTATGTGAGACCGCCTGATTTTGTGTGGAGCGATTTACATCAGTTATATTTTTGCGCAGTTCAGCTTGGGATTCAGCATTTAAATATTCAAAACTCCAAGCCAGTAGCCAGTGATAAATTAAACAGCAATTCAGTAGTTTCAATCGAAAATACTTATAAACATGCTTTATTGATGTCGCTTGCGGACCCGCAACACTTAGCGCAAAAAGACGTTCGATTGATTGCTAATTTACTGGCAATTTATGTGGCGGATGCAGAAATAAGCGCTGTAACTCCGTTAACATCATATTCTGGTGCATTTATTATCAGCCTCAACTCGAACAAACCACCCGTGCCTTATAGTAAACTCAAAGAGTTTCCCGATGCAGACAATGATATTTTGCTGCAAACTATGACTCTGGTACGTAACATTCATCAAACTTTAAATAATCTAAAAAATGGTCAACTGCCTAAAGATGGCAGCATCCCTGCCGATGCGAATTGCATTGATTACATTGAGCTAATGACTTATTTGATTAAGCATTGGGGCGTTATTCCAAAACGTATATTCAATCGCTCTCAAAAAAATGGCGAGATTGAATTAGTGACTGGTATAG
This sequence comes from Methylotenera sp., assembly GCA_039918335.1. GTDB lineage: Bacteria > Pseudomonadota > Gammaproteobacteria > Burkholderiales > Methylophilaceae > Methylotenera. The sequence goes on from JBDSHU010000178.1 coordinate 5,378, forward strand.
CAGCCATTCATCAACATTCTGATCTTTCAAAAAATCTCACAAATGTTGCACCGATAGATTCCAAGAGGTTTGATATAGCGGCCCATAAAGTCATGCCTTCCCGCTGGCAGATTCTCAATATCAGTGCTTCCGGCATCTCCATTCGTCGTCATCCGACGGCAGATAAAAATATTAAAATCGGCAGTCTGCTGGGATTTAAAACTAAAAATGAAACTAACTGGTCATTAGGGTTGGTACGATGGGCAAATTGCGGCTCTAAAGATAGACTGGATATTGGCGTACAACTTATAGCCCCGCAGGCACAAAGTGTAATAGCTCGTATTGATGAGCGCGACAGTGATGAAATGGTATTATTATTACCAGAAATCTTAGCCGTTAAACAAGCAATGACGATTATTGCGCCTAAAGGTACATATCAACCGGCACAACAGTTAACATTAAAGTACAATAATATATCTCAACATATCATGCTGACAAAACTCATCGAACGTTCATCTCAATTTGAACGTATGCAGTTCAGCATCATTAGCTAAATCCATGTTTAAACCTAAACCCATGTTTAAACTAGTTAAGTTTTAAAGTTTACTGAAAAATTTCATTTATCCTAAGCATTTGTCACTTCACTAAAGCATTTTTTTTCGTTACGATACATATTTATTTTAAAGTACTATTCAAATAGAGGTTTTACATGAGCGAGCATATTACACACCTGAACGACGCTGGTTTTGAACAAGATGTTTTACAGTCGCAGTTACCAGTATTGGTAGATTATTGGGCAGAATGGTGTGGCCCTTGCAAAATGATTGCGCCAATTTTAGATGAAATCTCTAAAGAGTATGCTGGCCGCCTTAAAGTTGCTAAACTCAATATTGATGACAATCAATTAACACCACCTAAATATGGCATTCGTGGCATTCCTACACTGATGTTGTTCAAGAATGGCAATGTTGAAGCCACTAAAGTGGGTGCGTTATCAAAATCACAATTAACGGCATTCATTGACAGCAACATCTAAACCTATTAATCTACAGTAATCCGTATCAATGCTTGGTGATAACTTAGTCAGCTTTAACCAACTAAGTTACTAAATTTAATACATTTAGGGCCAAGCGTTTTTCATCCCAGCAATTAAATGTAAGTCCCAAGTTTTTAACACATCCCCTACCTATCTTGTTTTAGTGAGCCTTCATGCACTTATCAGACCTTAAGCACCTTCCTGTTACCGAACTGGTTGACATGGCGATTGCCAATGAAATCGACAATGCGAGCCGCATGCGCAAGCAGGATTTGATATTCGCGATTTTAAAAAATAAAGCTAAAAAAGGCGATAGCATTTTTGGTGACGGTACGCTTGAAGTACTACAGGATGGTTTCGGATTTCTGCGTTCGCCAGATACTTCTTATTTGGCGGGGCCTGATGATATTTATGTGTCGCCCTCGCAAATTCGCCGCTTCAACCTACATACTGGCGATAGTATTCAAGGTGAGATTCGTATCCCGAAAGATGGGGAACGCTATTTTGCACTAGTGAAAGTAGACATGGTGAACGGCGATGCGCCGGAAAATACCAAACATAAAATATTATTTGAAAACTTAACCCCGCTTTTTCCTACTATTCCACTCACTCTAGAACGTGATATCAAAGGCGTAGAAAACATCACTAGCCGTGTGATTGATATGATTGCGCCGATTGGTCGCGGTCAACGTGGCTTACTGGTAGCCAGCCCGAAAAGCGGTAAAACAGTGATGATGCAAAATATCGCCCATGCGATTACCGCTAATCATCCTGATGTGATTTTAATTGTACTGCTGATTGATGAGCGCCCAGAAGAAGTTACGGAAATGACACGCTCGGTCAATGGTGAAGTCGTTGCTTCAACTTTTGATGAGCCAGCGACTCGCCACGTACAAGTAGCCGAAATGGTGCTGGAAAAAGCTAAGCGCTTGGTAGAACATAAAAAAGATGTAGTGATTTTACTTGATTCTATTACCAGACTGGCACGTGCATACAACACAGTCATCCCTTCGTCAGGCAAAGTATTAACAGGTGGGGTGGATGCTAATGCATTACAGCGTCCTAAACGCTTCTTTGGTGCTGCGCGTAATATTGAAGAAGGCGGCTCACTGACGATTATAGCAACAGCATTGGTAGATACCGGTTCTCGTATGGATGATGTCATCTATGAGGAGTTTAAGGGTACGGGTAATATGGAAATTCATCTTGACCGCAAAATGGCTGAAAAACGCCAATATCCTGCTATTAACGTGAATAAATCTGGTACGCGACGCGAAGAGTTATTGATTGAAAAAGACGTCTTACAGAAAATTTGGGTGCTTCGCAAACTGCTATACCCAATGGACGATATTGAAGCGATGGAATTCTTGCTCGACAAAATTAAAGCCACTAAAAACAATGCTGACTTTTTTGACAGCATGCGTAGAGGCTAAAACTGTCACTTAGACTTAATTTACATAACATTTTAAGCTTAGCGCGTTTTGTTGTACACATGGTTTTTAATGTTGCATAGCTCAGCAAATATAAATATAATGCTGAGTTAACGCAAAAAT
>JBDSHU010000179.1:0-4883 GCA_039918335.1 Methylotenera sp.
TTTCCATGCATTCCACACAGCAGGGCTGGTGCCGCGAATGTCTGCTACGGTCAATAAATACAATGCAATCAACCTACGCTCGTTTTGTACAAAATTTGCAAATGACTCAATGACAATAGGGTCGGATAAGTCAGATTTTTGTGCAGTTGAAGACATTTTTAAGTGCGCTTCTACTAGCCACGCCACCAAAGTGCTATCCGACTTAGGCAGCACATGTAATTTACAAAACTTAAGGGCATCGAGTGTACCTAGTGTGGAATGATCGCCACCTCGGCCTTTTGCAATGTCGTGGAATATGGCCGCCAGATATAATAAATGCGGCGCATCAAAAGCAGCGAATAATTTGCTGCACAGTGGAAATTCATGTTTAAGATCAGGTTTGGCAAATCGCCGTAAATTAGCCAAAACATTAAGAATATGCTCATCAACCGTATAAACATGAAATAAATCATGTTGCATTTGACCAATAATTTTGCCAAACGCAGGAATGTAACAACCTAAGATGCCATACCGATTCATCGCGCGCAAAGCATGATTCACGCCGTTTGGCTGAGATAAAATTTCAATGAACAGTTTTTTATTCTGTGGATTTTGCCGAAAATCACGGTTCACCAGATTTTTTACGCGCTGCAGGTTGCGCAATAACGAGGCGCCCATGCCTGTTAGCTCAGGATGCTGCTGCAATAGTAAGAACGCTTCTAAAATGGCAGATGGCTGCTGTTGCAGTAAGCCGGCTGTTCTGACTTCAAGTAAATGGCCATGCGCCTCAAAACGTTCATTGATGGGCTTGATTGAATACGGTTTCGCGAACTGTGTTTGTTGCAACGATTTAAGCAAAATCTCGTTCATTAACTGCACAAACTTAACGCTACGATAATATCTTTGCATTAACTGTTCACTGGCACGTTTACGAGAGGTATTCACGTAGCCTAATATGGCCGCGAGCTCATTTTGAAAGTCGAATAACAACCGGTCTTCTCGACGATTGCTTAAAAAATGTAAGTGTATACGCAGTAATTGCAGGTTTTTTTGATGTTGCTGAATCCGTCGAGCTTCAAGCGCTGTAATAATGTTTTGCTTAATTAATAAAGTCCAAGTGTTATCGCTACCAGTATGCGTTAAGTTACCCATATTCAAACTACGCGTAACCCAGCTAATCATGTGTAAATCACGCAAGCCGCCAGGACTCTCTTTGATATTGGGTTCTAAGTTATAAGCGGTATCGTTAAATTTGGCGTGACGATTATCCTGTTCTTTAAGTTTTGCTTTAAAAAAGCTTGCCGCATTCATGGTGCGATTCACTTCATTTAAAAAGTTTTGGTATAGATTATTTTCACCTATTAGCAGGCGTGATTCTATTAAGGTGGTTTGTACCGTAATATCTTTTTGGGCTTCATCTATACATTCATTCAAACTCCGCACACTATGGCCCACATTCAGGCCAATATCCCACAGCAAGCCAACTAGCACTTCGATATTGCTGTTGATTGCTTGGATATCTGAACTATTTTCTGGAGGTATTTCTGGTACTAGGATGAGTAGATCAATGTCTGAATGAGGGTAGAGCTCACCGCGACCATAGCCGCCCACGGCAATCAGGCAACATATTGGATTGACATTCGCTTGCAGCCAAATTTCAGCAAGGAGGGTATCAATCAACTTGCAATGCTGCTTAAATAGTCGCGTGGTATTGGGTTTTAGTAAAAAATCAGCTTTTAGTGATGCATAGCCTTCTTTAAGCTGCAATCTCCAAGCAGAGAGTTGGTCTTTTTCAGCCATTTTTTCAGTGTTTTTATCACTTACCAACATGCTTTATAAGTGGCTTTTGTAATTATGCAGTTACAAAAGCGGGTGTAGCAGGCGATCCGCTAGATAAAGTCATTACCTCAAAGCCTGTATCAGTCACTAAAATTGTATGTTCCCATTGCGCTGAAAGACTACGGTCTTTCGTCACGATGGTCCAGCCATCCGGCATTTGTTTAATGTCGCGCTTACCCGCGTTTATCATTGGTTCAATGGTAAACATCATGCCAGCTTGTAGCCTAAGTCCCATGCCAGGCTTTCCGTAATGTAAAACTTGAGGGTCCTCATGAAATACCTTGCCTATGCCGTGCCCACAAAATTCACGCACCACACTGTAACCGCTTTTTTCAGCAAAGGTTTGGATTACATAGCCAATATCGCCTAATGTAGCACCCGGTTTCACTTTAGAGATGCCCAACCACATTGCCTCATAAGTAATATCACATAAACGCTTGGCTTGGGCTGACGGATCCCCGACATAAAACATGCGGCTGGTATCACCGTGGTAACAATCTTTAATGACCGTGACGTCAATGTTCAAGATGTCGCCATTTTTTAATATTTTATCACTGGGTACACCATGACAAATTTGCTGGTTTATAGAAGTGCAAATAGATTTGGGGTAGGGCGTATGTCCATCAGGCGCATAATTTAACGGCGCTGGGATGGCTTGCTGTACATTTACAATATAATCGTGGCAAAGTTTGTCCAGCGCCTCTGTAGTTACACCGTGCACGACATGCGGCGTAATAAAATCAAGCACCTCGGAGGCAAGTTTGCCTGCGATGCGCATTTTTTCAATATCTTGCTGGTTTTTAATTGTGATAGCCATAAACTTGCTTGTTAGTCGATTTAATTTAGGTATTTTAACACAGCCAATGTGATGATGTTTAAAGGGCTAAGACACTACCAATATCGATTATTACTGCTTGGCGTTAAATTATGTAATCAATACGTAAGTTAATGTTTTTTTGACATTCAATTTACATAACATTGCATATTTAATAAGCATTAAAAGCTAGCGAACTCAACCGCTTAGTGGTATTATCCTGCGTTCTGCAGTTTTTAAAACAATCTTGTAGAAGTTTTATAAACAATACACAGCCCCGTACAGGGTGTCTGACAAGCTTTAATTATAGTGAGTCGGATGTTGTTGGGCTTGTGTAATTTTAACCCTTACATGGAGTATCAAATGTCTGTCACCATGCGTCAAATGCTGGAAGCTGGAGTTCACTTCGGCCATCAAACTCGTTACTGGAATCCAAAAATGGCACCGTTCATTTTCGGTGACCGCAACAAAATCCATATTGTAAACCTTGAAAAAACATTGCCAATGTTTGAAGATGCGCTTAAACACGTGCGTACATTGGCGGCTAACAAGGGTCGTATTTTATTCGTAGGTACTAAACGCCAAGCGCGCGACATCGTAAAAGAAGAAGCGAGCCGTGCAGGTTGTGCTTACGTGAATCATCGTTGGTTGGGCGGTATGCTGACTAACTTCAAAACTGTTAAACAATCTATCAAACGTCTGCATGACTTTGAAGCGATGTTATTAGACGGTAGCTTAGAAAAATTCGGTAAAAAAGAAGCACTAGGCTACAAACGTGAAATTGAAAAATTAGAGCGTTCTATCGGTGGTATTAAAGAAATGGGCGGTTTGCCTGACGCTATTTTCATCATTGACGTTGGTCATGAAAGTGGCGCGATTACTGAAGCTGCTAAATTGGGCATTCCAGTGATTGGCGTTGTTGATACGAACAACTCACCTGATGGCGTTGCTTATGTGATTCCTGGTAACGATGACTCTAGCCGTGCTATTCGCTTGTATGCCCGCGGTATTGCAGATGCAGTATTGGAAGGCCGTAGCTCTGTGATTTCTGAGCTTGTTAAATCAGCCAGCGAAGAAACAGTGGAAGTTGCTGAAACTGCTGCTGAGTAATTATTGCTAGCTTAAAAGGGGCTTAATGCCCCTTTTTTAGTTTTAAAATTAATTGGTTAAATTTAAATTAATTTAATCATAAAAAATCATAAAATCAATAAGTTAAACCACAAATTTAATGTTGTTTATAGGAATATAGGAGCTTAAAATGGCTGAAATTACCGCAAGCATGGTAAAAGAATTACGTGAGCGCACTGATGCGCCTATGATGGATTGTAAAAAAGCATTGACTGAAGCTGAAGGCGATTCAGCTCGTGCAGAAGAGATTCTGCGTGTACGTTTTGGTAACAAAGCAAGCAAAGCGGCTGGCCGAGTTGCTGCTGAAGGTACCGTTGGCGTAAGCATTAGTGCTGACGGCAAATCTGGTGCAATGATTGAAGTCAACTCAGAAACTGACTTCTGTGCTAAAAATGAAGATTTCCTAAAATTTGTGAACGAATTGGCTGGTATCGTTGCAACTAGCGGTGCGACTGATATTGAAGCAGTCAATGCGCTGCCTATGCGCGAAGCTACAGTTGAAGAAACGCGTGCACAATTGGTAGGTAAAATTGGTGAGAATATCACTCCACGTCGTTTTGTGCGCCCAGCTGTACAAGGTAAGCTAGCAAGCTACATTCATGGCAGCAAAATCGGCGTGTTAGTGGATCTAGTCGGTGGTGACGATGCTTTAGCTAAGGACATTGCAATGCACATTGCTGCGGCAAAACCAAAATCATTAGATGCTAGCGGAATTGATGTGAGCCTGATTGAAGCTGAGCGCCGTGTTGCCATTGAAAAAGCAAAAGAAGCAGGCAAGCCAGAAGCGATGCTAGAAAAGATTGCTGATGGTACTGTGCAAAAATTCTTAAAAGAAGTGACTTTGTTAAGCCAAATCTTTGTTAAAGATGACAAATTTACGATTGAGCAATTGCTTAAATCTAGAGGCGCATCAGTGGCTTCATTCACAATGTACACCGTTGGTGAAGGCATCGAGAAAGTGGTTGTTGATTACGCTGCTGAAGTTGCAGCCGCTGCAAAAGTGTAATAATTGGTTTAATAAACGATAATATTCAAGCAATAACTGGCTAGTAGCTAGCCAGTTAAAAAAGGATTAAGCATGACGCTTAATCCTTTTTTTTGGTCGTAATTTAACGATTTTTTT
>JBDSHU010000180.1:0-2924 GCA_039918335.1 Methylotenera sp.
TATGAGCTCCTCGGGTAAGGGACAAAGCGTTATCAAACACTTTGATGATATTGATTCCGCATGGAAGTATGCGCAGGAGGGGGGAAGGAGCGGCTGAAGGTGCAGGTTTGGGTCACCAGTTTTTACGTCATTTACAGCGTACGTCATTACTTTTACATATCGTCGATATCGCGCCATTTGATGAAGCGGTTGACCCTGTTTATGAAGCAAAAGCGATTGTTGAAGAGCTTAGAAAATACGATGAAGCGCTTTATGACAAGCCGCGCTGGTTAGTATTGAACAAAATAGACATGTTGCCTGAATCAGCACAAGTCGTAAAACAATTTGTTAAAGACTATGGCTGGAAAGGTCGCGTATTTTCAATTTCCGCAATTAGCGGCTTGGGCTGCAAAGAACTTACTTATGCCATCATGCAGCACATAGATGAAAACAAACATTTAGTGGATGATGTTTTAGCAGCTAAAGAATTGAATGATGCCGGCTTAATTAATGAAAGTGCTGCAACTAAAACGGTGACACAAAAAGACGCATAAAATGCAATCACCCAACACTGAAACAATGGCACCTAAATCACTGCTGCTCAATGCGAAAGTCATTGTGGTCAAGGTGGGTTCAACTTTAGTCACGAACAATGGCAATGGCTTGGATCAAGCAGCCATTGCGCAGTGGGCATCGCAAATTGCTGCATTGGTGAAGCAAGGTAAGCATATTGTACTGGTATCAAGTGGTGCCGTTGCCGAAGGTATGCAGCGTTTAGGCTGGAAGAAGCGTCCAATCGCAGTGAATGAATTGCAAGCGGCTGCCGCCGTTGGGCAGATGGGTCTAGTGCAAATGTATGAGCGCTGCTTTAGTGAGCATCAGTTGCATACAGCACAAGTGCTGCTGACGCATGATGATTTGGCCGATAGAAAGCGTTATCTCAATGCACGCAGTACCTTGCGCACGCTGCTAGATTTAAATGTGATTCCGATTATTAATGAAAATGATACGGTAGTGACCGATGAAATTCGTTTTGGTGATAACGATACATTGGGCTCATTGGTCGCTAATCTGATAGAAGCAGATACTCTGGTGATTTTAACTGATAAGCAAGGTCTTTATTCTGCCGATCCACGTAAAGACAAAACTGCGAAATTCATTCAACACGCAATCGCGGGTGATGCAGCGTTGGAGCAAATGGCAGGTGGTGCAGGTAGCAGTGTCGGTACTGGCGGCATGTTAACTAAAATACTTGCAGCCAAACGTGCTGCGCGCAGCGGCGCAAATACAGTGATAGCTTCAGGTCGCGAAAAAGACGTGTTGGTGCGCTTGAGTGCGGGTGAAGTCATCGGTACGCATCTGCAAACGACAGAAATGAAAACCACTGCACGCAAGCAATGGCTGGCAGATCATTTGCAGTTGCGAGGCAGGTTAACCCTAGACGCGGGCGCGGTAAAAGTGATTAAACAAGATGGGAAAAGCCTATTACCAATTGGCGTGACTGCTGTAGATGGTAATTTTGAGCGCGGAGAAGTGGTTGCTTGCTGCGACAGCAACGGTGTGGAAGTTGCGCGTGGCTTGGTCAATTACTCAGCGAATGAAGCGCTACGAATCATGCGTAAGTCCAGTAAGGAGATTGAAAAAGTGTTGGGCTATGTAGAAGAATCAGAGCTGATACATAGAGATAACCTAGTTTTGCTTTAACTTTTCGCCAAGTTTGATTTAAAAGAATAATAGAAGGAATGTCGATGGAAAAACAACCTTTAGTCGCCATCATTATGGGATCCGATAGTGATTGGCCAATTATGAAAGCTGCCGCACAAATGCTGGCGGATTTCGATATTCCTTACACTGCTGACGTTGTTTCGGCGCATCGTACGCCTGATTTAATGTTCAGCTTTGCTGAAACTGCTGCTAAAAAAGGTTATCAAGTCATTATCGCTGGTGCTGGCGGCGCTGCGCATTTGCCTGGCATGGTGGCAGCAAAGACTACATTGCCTGTATTAGGGGTGCCTGTGCCTTCTAAACATTTGCAGGGCCAAGATTCATTATTGTCTATCGTGCAAATGCCCAAAGGCATACCAGTGGCGACTTTCGCGATTGGCGAGGCTGGTGCTGCGAATGCCGGCTTATTTGCAGCCTCTATATTAGCTAACCATGATGCAACATTAGCAAAGAAACTATCCGATTTTCGTGCAAAACAAGCAGACAAAGTGCAACTGATGGTACTTACTGAAAAACCATAGGCATTAAAATAAAATAGTCAAAAAAATAATAGTTACCGTAATCTAATTAACAATACGTATTGAATATATGAGTCATGAAAATCTAAACAACTCCCCAGTGATTTTACCGCCAGCTATGTTAGGCATGCTGGGTGGCGGACAACTGGGACGCTTCTTTGTGATTGCGGCGCATGAAATGGGCTATCGCGTTACCGTGTTAGATCCCGATGTTGATAGCCCCGCAGGTAAAATCGCTGATGTACATATCCACGCCGCCTTTGATAACAAAATTGCATTGGCCGAATTGGCCAGTACTTGTGCTGCGATTAGTACGGAGTTTGAGAATGTGCCTGCAGATTCACTGTCATTTTTAGCGCAAAGTAAACCGGTGCGTCCTAGTGCCTACAGCGTGGCAATTGCCCAACATCGGGTGAGTGAGAAAAACTTCCTTAAACATGCAGGCTTGCCGGTTGCGCCTTATGCAGTCATCAATGAGGTCGAGGATCTGCCTAATGACGACAGCGATATTTACCCTGCAATTTTAAAAGTAGCGCGGTTTGGTTACGATGGTAAGGGCCAAGCGAGAGTTAAGAATCAGCATGAAGCACAAGTAGCATTTAAACAGTTTGAGCGCGAAGAGTGTGTGCTGGAGAAAATGCTTAAGCTTGATTATGAGGTCTCAGTAGTATTAGCGCGGGATGTGAATGGGAATATTGCTAC
>JBDSHU010000181.1:0-5204 GCA_039918335.1 Methylotenera sp.
TACACCAAGTAAATATATAGATACAAAGGATACAAAAATGGCAGAACCTACAAACTTAAAAATTGCTAATGCGCATGTAGAGCAACTCAGATTGCAACTAAAAGAATCATTATTTTTAGATTTAGATGATTATGGTTTAGCGGAGCAATCTACCGGTGAATTTAATAGCACTTTCTTGGGCGTACAGCTTAACAGTGCTTTTCAGCCGATTTATGACAGTGCAGCTGGAGATTTATTCGGCCACGAAGCGCTATTAAGGCCATCACTAGGCGGTGAGCTGCCTAGCACTTCTGAGTTTGCTTATAGCTACGCAGAACAGTCTGGCAAATTAGTGCAGTTTGATCGTGTCAGCCGCGCATTGCACGTACTTAATTTTCGACAAATCTACGCAGAAAATGGCTTATTGTTTTTAGCCGTGCATCCTAATCTCTTAATTTCAGTCAATGCGCATGGCAAGGTATTTGAGCGTATTTTGCATGCTAACTCAGTGCCTACTGAACGTGTGGTAATTCAGATTGAAGAAGGTTTAGTCACCCAAGACAAGCAATTAATTGAAGCGATTGATAACTACCGTGATCGTGGCTATAAAATTGCCATTGACCGCTTCGGCAGCACACATTCACATATCGATCGCTTATGGAAGCTGGCGCCCGATTTTGTCAAACTTGATACGAGCTTAATCCAAAAAGCTGAGTCAAATGAGCGTTTGCATAAAGTATTACCAGGCCTTCTTAAATTGATTAAAGACCTCGGTGCGCAAGCTGTCATCACAGGGATTGAAACACAATCTCAACTGGATATCGCGATTGAAAGCGGCGGCACATTATTACAAGGCTCTTTTCTTGGTAAAGCTGTAGCGGCCAAAGAATTACAACAATCTCAACTATTTAAAACCTCTGTAAGTAATCGCAATATTAAGGAAGCTGCTTAGCGAATAAACCTCCAATTTACTACGCGCTTTTTATAGTCTATTTGGTTATATAAATATAGGTAAATATTATTTTTTAATTATAAAAAGCTCTGTTAAATTAGCGGTCACTTATCTAAATGCATTATTTATTGGCTTGATATGGCAAAACAAAACAACGTGTTACCCGGCTTTAATCTCTCTCTCGGCTACACCATATTTTATCTTAGCCTGATCGTGCTCATTCCACTTTCAGCCGCTTTCATCAAAACTACAGAATTAAGTTTTGATGAATTCTGGTCTGTGGTAACAGCGCCTCGAGTATTGGCGTCCTATAAATTAACATTTGGCGCTTCATTAATAGGTGCATTGATTAACGCGGTATTTGGCTTACTCACGGCTTGGGTACTGGTACGCTATACATTTCCAGGTAAAAAGATCATTGATGCACTGGTGGATTTACCATTTGCATTACCTACGGCTGTAGCCGGCATTGCCTTAACTGCTGTCTATGCTGGAAATGGCTGGATTGGTCAGTGGCTGGAACCGAACGGCATTAAAGTGGCATTTACACCGTTGGGCGTAATTGTTGCGCTTACTTTTATTGGTTTGCCTTTTGTAGTACGCACAGTACAGCCGGTGTTAGAAGACCTAGAAGCCGAAACGGAAGAAGCTGCAGCAAGTCTGGGGGCTAACCGCTGGCAAACATTCTCGAAAATTATTTTTCCCGCCATCTGGCCCGCGTTATTAACAGGTTTTGCATTAGCATTCGCAAGGGCTATCGGCGAATATGGTTCAGTGATATTTATTGCAGGTAATGTGCCTTTCGTATCCGAAATCACACCGCTTATTATCATTACTAAACTTGAGCAATATGAATATGCGAGTGCTACTGCAGTCGCAGTAGTCATGCTGGTTATTTCCTTTTTACTGCTTTTTGCTATTAACGGTTTGCAGTGGTGGGTTAGCCGCCGTGCAAGTTCATCGCGTTAAAGCTAGCACATCATCAGAATATATTAGGAATAAACCATGTCGACTTCAACCTCAATGCTGACTACCCAAACATCACAGTACAGCAATTATCAAACCAAAGTCGCGCGTAGCCGTGCTACGTCTGAGCCTGCTTGGGTGCGATGGCTATTGATTTCTATGGTGTTGGTATTTTTAAGCTTATTTTTAATCGTTCCCTTAGCAGCTGTATTTACTGAGGCTTTACGCAAAGGCTTTGACACTTATATTACGGCTTTAATCGATCCTGATGCGCTGTCTTCAATCAAGCTAACGCTGATTGCTGCCGCAATTGCTGTGCCGCTTAACCTAGTATTTGGTGTAGCTGCAGCTTGGGCAATTGCTAAATTTGAGTTCCGCGGTAAAAGCATATTGATCACCTTGATCGATTTGCCATTTGCTGTATCGCCCGTTATTGCAGGTTTAATCTATGTGTTGATTTTTGGTTTGCAAGGCTGGGTGGGTTCCACATTGCTTGATCACGATATTAAAGTGATCTTTGCCATACCGGGTATTGTATTGGCGACTATTTTTGTCACCTTTCCGTTTGTTGCCCGCGAGTTAATCCCGCTGATGCAAGCACAAGGGAAAGATGAGGAAGAAGCCGGTTTAGTGCTAGGCGCTTCTGGATGGCAGATTTTGTGGCGCATCACTTTACCGAATGTGAAGTGGGGATTGTTATACGGCGTGATTCTAACCAACGCACGTGCGATGGGTGAGTTTGGCGCGGTATCCGTGGTGTCAGGTCATATCCGCGGCATGACCAACACCCTGCCATTGCATGTAGAGATCTTATACAACGAGTACAACTATGCAGCAGCCTTTGCAGTAGCGTCCTTGCTTGCCATATTGGCACTAGTGACCCTTGTACTTAAGAGTTTTGTGGAATGGAAAGTAGCGCGCAATGCACAGATAGATGAAAAGTCTTAGCAATGGTTAACGCATGGTTAGTTTGAATAAACAAATATTATTTATATTGGAATTCCGGCATGAGTATTGAAATTAGAAATATTAGAAAAAACTTCGGCAACTTTAATGCGCTCAACGATGTGAGCCTTGATGTACCAAGTGGCGAATTAGTGGCGTTACTAGGCCCGTCTGGTTGCGGCAAGACTACGTTGTTAAGAATTATTGCTGGCTTAGAAACTCCAGATTCCGGCAGTATTCATTTCCATGGTGAGGATGCCACCACCCAGCAAGTGCGAGATCGCGAAGTGGGTTTTGTATTTCAACATTATGCTTTATTCCGCCACATGACTGTATTTGAAAACGTCGCATTTGGTTTAAGAGTGAGACCCAAACAAACACGTCCATCCGATGCAGAAATCAAAAGACGCGTGCACGAATTACTAGAACTCGTACAACTTGATTGGCTGGCAGACCGTTACCCACCACAATTATCCGGCGGACAGCGCCAGCGTATCGCCCTGGCGCGTGCATTGGCAGTAGAGCCTAAAGTATTATTGCTAGATGAGCCATTTGGTGCATTAGATGCCAAAGTACGTAAAGAATTACGCCGTTGGCTACGTCGTTTACACGATGAACTACACATTACCAGTATTTTTGTGACGCATGATCAAGAAGAAGCGCTCGAGGTATCTGACCGCGTAGTCGTCATTAACAAAGGTCAAATCGAACAAATTGGTTCGCCGCAAGAAGTTTATGACCACCCTGTTTCACCTTTTGTGTATCAATTCTTAGGCAATGTAAATCAGTTCCAAAGCCAAATTCATAAAGGGGAAGCGAATATTGGCGGCGTAGGTTTAAAAATAGACTCACATCACGATACGCAGCATAGCTCAGCGTTAGCCTATGTACGTCCGCATGATATTGAAATTCATAAGGAACGTAATGGCGCTAGTCCTGCCTTTGAAGCAGTCGTTAGTTATATTCACGCAATTGGTCCGCTGGTCAGACTAGAGCTACAGCGTGCTGATCAAACCGAACTCATAGAAGCGGAACTTACCAAGGAACGTTTCCGTGAATTAAGCTTGAGACAAGGTGAGCATGTATTTGTATCTCCAAGGAATGTGCGCGTATTTTTAAATGATCAAGTATAAATTTAATTAAGTTTAGTCATACAAATAAAAACTTAGTTACTTCAAGACTTAATTTTCCTGCAGAACATCCGAAAAAATTTCGCAAAGCTAGTGTAATATTAGAATATAGCTTGTATGCGTCGTCATTAAAAATCTAAGGGTTTTAACAATGAGGTGGATATTTTTATCGGTTTTTGTTGGTTCAGCCACATACGTCCACTTTCATGGGAAAGTAAGACTCGCTTATTGGCGGCAACTCATCAATCATACCGCTTTGATGGCACCAATCAATGTGTTTATGTACCTCTTCTCGAAAGTTCCTTTAACCCCTTTTTTACCTGAAAAGCTATTTCCTGAGTTAGTGCCACTTACTGATAACTGGCAAGTTATTCGAGACGAAGCAATCAATCTCAAAGACAATCAACATATACAGGCAGCCGAGAAAAACAACGACGCAGGCTTTAACTCTTTTTTCAAATCCGGCTGGAAACGCTTTTATCTCAAATGGTATGACGCAAGCCATCCCTCTGCACCTGAGTTATGTCCAAAAACTGTAGCACTGCTTCAAAGTATTCCATCAATCAAAGCTGCAATGTTTGCCGAACTACCCTCGGGCGCCACCTTAAACCCACATCGCGATCCATATGCAGGCTCAGTTCGCTATCATCTAGGACTAGTTACGCCTAACAATGACAACTGTTACATTGATGTCGATGGTGAGCGCTATAGCTGGCGTGATGGCCAGTGCGTATTATTTGACGAGACCTATATACATGAAGCACATAACACTACCAATTCAAACCGCATCATTTTATTTTGCGATGTAGAACGTCCAATGCGCTATCGCTGGGCTCAATCAGTTAATCATTTTTTAGGAAGCACCTTAATTACAGCCGCAAGCTCTCCAAACAAACAGGGAGATCAAACCGGCATCATTAATAGGTTATTTCAATACGTATGGTTGATTGGGCAATATCGCAGGCGATTTAAGCGCTGGAACCGCACGGTTTATACAATCACTAAAATTGTTTTGGCGATAACCGTAGTGGCACTCATCATTCTGTTATAAATAATTTAAGGCTAGAACTTCGTCTTATTACTAACAACGATAGTTCCAAGACATAGCTGCCGCCTTAAGAACCGACCCCTAACCCCCCCAAGCAAAAACCCCCACTATTCTCATAGAGGGGGTTTGCTGACCACCTTGCGGTGATACAAATAAATAGCTTGGCAGTGACCTACTTTCGCAT